>DAMDNS010000311.1:0-4042 GCA_032083605.1 Ureibacillus sp. | reverse complement strand
GAATAGAACATATCAGCAGTAAAGATATTCCCTACTTTTAAGTTTAAGCCTGCTTCTACACCAGCATTGTATGCTTTTAACAATAAATCGAAATCAGCAGTAGGTGCAAAGTCAATTCCGTTAAAAATAATTTCATTCATTTTTGAGTCAGTAGATGCTGACTGAGCAAGAATAACGTCACGAACTTTCACATCTTTTTGGATTGCTCCACAAGTTCCCACGCGGATTAATTTTTGTACCCCGTATTCCTGCATTAGCTCTGTTGTATAAATCGAAATTGATGGTACACCCATTCCTGTACCCTGTACAGAAACACGTTTTCCTTTATATGTACCAGTATATCCGAACATGTTACGAACTTCGTTATAGCATGTTACATCTTCTAAAAACGTTTCAGCAATATATTTTGCACGTAATGGATCTCCAGGTAATAATATTGTTTCTGCGATGTCACCTTGTTTAGCATTAATATGGATACTCATTAGCAATCCCTCTTTCCAAAATTATCTCATTTTAAAATATACTTGCTTTTGAAGCTTTGTGCAATCATTTACCTTTTAAAACACAATTTACAATAGCAAAATTTAGTTTTTATGCCTTATCGCATTTCATATAGTTCCCACAATTCATCGAAAACTTGGGTTGTCATATGCTCATCTGCCAAGGTCTCAATATAGCTTGACAGTTCCTCGAAGGAAGAACTTGCTTTAGGAAAACTATGGTCTAAAAATGCCCTTTCGGCAAATAGAGACTTTTGATCCCACGAATTTCCGCCTCTAAAGGAAAGTATGAACAAATAAAAACTTTCTTTCATTTGGAACACTCCTTACTTTCATACTAATCCCACAAAATCAAATATGGGACTTTTTACTATTTAATCTAGTAAATTTTCAGAATATAATGTAAAATTTTGAAATAATAATAACAAAGTTGGTGATTCTAATGATAGGTATTTCTAATCAGAAAAAAAGAAAAAACACTTCCTTAAAAAGCAAATCTTCAAAATCCAATGCAGCATCCACCATTGATAATAGAAAAAGCAGATTCTATCACTTAATACGAGGACGAGTTGTACTTCTATTCAGCATTTTACTTGCTATAATCATAGGAATGCAAACCCTATCCTATGTCAATATTACAAATCTCCAAACCAGTTTATCAAATTTTGCCGATAAAAACCTTAAGGAACAAATAAACATTAACAAGCTTGCCAGCGACATCTCTCAATTATCGAATTACGAACTAGCTTATATTATTCATGGACAGGACGAAACGTTAGCAAGTTATAATACACTGAAAAAATCGATAAATGACCATATGAAAGAATTCCAGTTGCTATTTGATAATCGCCCGGAAGAAAAAGAAATGCTTGCCCTTATTGATCAATATTATGTTGTTTATAATAACTATTCCTCTGGGGTTATTGAAACACGGCAGGACTTCGGTTTTGAAAGTGCTCAAAAAGTAATGGCCTTGAATGACTCCGACAGCCTTAAAACCTATATCAATGATTATACTGAACAATTAATCGCTTTGCTGGAAACAAAAAATATAGAAAAGATTGCTGAATTGCAAGCTTTCACCAATATTACGCGTATTACTTTGCTGATATTGACAGCAATTGCAGCAATATTAACGATTTCTTTTGGATTTGTTTTATTTAAAAGCATGAGACAAAATACATATAAAATCAATGACTCTATTTTGGATATTGCAAAAGCTGGTGGAGATTTAACTCGGAGGGTAAAAATTAAAACAAATGATGAGTTTGCTCAAATTGCCAATTCAACGAATTTTTTAATCGAGTCCATTTCAAACTTAGTCATAAAAGTTGCAAGCCTCGCCGAAAATGTGTCAGCCAGTTCTCAGGAATTACTGGCGCTAGCGGAGGAAAGCTCCAATACGATTATTGAAATTGCCACAACCTCCCAGGAGATTGCTTCTGATAGTGATGATACTCAAAATCGGACTCAAGCCTCCATTGTCAAAATGCAGCAGCTGGAGCAATTCATGAACGAATTAAATATGGAAGCTAAAGAAGTTCTTTTGTCAGCAGAAAAAATGAAAGATGCTGCAAACCTAGGAAGCATGTCCGTCAAACAATCTTCAGATGTTATGCTCTCAATCGAAGAAATTATGGCCAATACATCCAACACGGTGGAAGCTTTAGGAAAAAAATCTGCGGAGATTACTTCAATCATCTCCACGATTACATCCATAGCCGAACAAACAAATCTGCTATCCTTGAATGCTGCAATCGAAGCGGCAAGAGCTGGAGAATACGGAAAAGGCTTTGCAGTCGTGGCTGATGAAGTTAAAAAGCTAGCGGAACAATCACAAAATGCTGCAAATGAAGTCAAAGGAATTATCACGTCTATTCAAGTCGAAGTAACATCAATCATTTCTCAAAATCATCAGGGGGTAGAAACCGTAATACGTGGTGTGGAAGTGACGAACGAAACAAACAAAATGCTGCAGGATATACTTAATCACACAATGACAACCAATAAAATTATTGCCTCAATGGTGAACAATATATCTATTACGCTAACTACTAGCAACGAAGTGGCTGCATCCTTTGTTGAAGTAAATCATATTGCCGAAAACACTGCTATGAATACCGAAAAATCTGCAGTTGCTGCAGTACAAGGCTCTGCTTCCATGCAAGAGATTACTGCATCCACTACAGAGCTTGCAAAGCAGGCTGATGAGTTACGAAGTATTGTCAATGAATTCAAAATTTAAAATCCAAGCATTCATTAAAGAAAACACTAAAAAACCGGGTTTGCAAAAAGGACTCCAGCAACCCGGTTTTTACTTATTCAAAAATCTTTAGATACTCGCCATAGCCTGCTTCCTCCATCTGCTCTTTTGGAACAAAACGGAGTGCAGCGGAATTAATGCAATAACGTAACCCGCCTAATTCACGCGGACCATCCGGAAACACATGTCCTAAATGTGAATCAGCTGTTTTACTGCGAACCTCAACCCTTCTCATCCCATGAGAAACATCAAAATGCTCTGTTACTTCTTCTACTTCGACCGGTTTCGCAAAGCTTGGCCACCCGCAGCCAGCATCAAACTTATCCTTTGAGCTGAATAAAGGTTTTCCAGATACAATATCAACATAGATTCCCTCTTCAAAGTGCTGGTCGTATTCATTTTGATAAGGTGGTTCCGTCCCCTGTTTTTGTGTTACGTAGTATTGCATTTCCGTTAGCTGTTTCAATCGTTCTTCTTTATTCATTTTTATTCCCCCAATGTTGTTGAATAAAAGCCGCGCGCCCAGAACCTATTTGATAGCGCTCATAATGCATTGGATTTTTCTTATAATATTGCTGGTGATATTCTTCTGCAGGGTAGAAAGTTTTAGCAGGCAAAATTTTGACGGCAATCGGTTTATTAAATTTCCCTGATTGTTCAAGTTTAGTCTTTGACTGCTCTGCAATCCTTTTCTGCTCATCGCTACAATAGAAAATGGCAGTTGTGTAGGATTCTCCACGATCATAGAATTGACCTCCTGGATCAGTAGGATCGATTAATGTCCAATAGGTTTCGATTAATTTCTCAAATGGAAAAATTTCTGGATCGAAGGTAATTTGAACAGCCTCTAAATGTCCCGTTGTTTCTGAACACACCTGCTGATAGGTAGGATTTTCGATATGGCCACCTGTATAGCCCGAAATAACTTCATAAATTCCTGGTTGCTCGTCAAATGGCTTAACCATACACCAAAAGCAGCCACCGGCGAATATCGCGAATTCTTTACTCATTCTTCATCCCTCTATTCATTTGGCACTATAACTTCTAGTAATACACGATTATTCTCTAAATCAATGTCCTTTGCTCTGACACGAGCCCCTGTCATAACATTGATATCTGATAAATCAACATATATCTCTTCCTCATTTGGTCTAATGGAGATCCACTCTGGGAAGTCGACAGCATCGTTCATCAATTTCAAAACAGTAATGGGCTCTAAATTTATTTTACCAACATTTACAGAATTTTGCTTCAATTGTATATTCCCCTCTTCAGTAAC
>DAMDNS010000310.1:0-4048 GCA_032083605.1 Ureibacillus sp. | reverse complement strand
TTGGCCCATAGCTCCCAAAGTGCAACTGATTGCCTCTTAGCACCTGCGATTGTAACTACTATCTCACCAGGCTTAGGTTGAACTGTTACCAAATTGATAGCATGGGTAGTCATGAGCTGAGTACGTTTATTTTCGATATCCTCAACACGCAGACGATCAGAACCAGCCAATCGAACTAAACAACCATTTGGCGTTAAACGAGTATTTATAACTGAAGCTTGGAACCCATAACTATTAAGAGCAACTTTAAGCTTTTGAGTTACCTCTTGGCCCCAAGCTTCCCGCTCTATATCACTTTGGATTTTACCTGCATATTTAGAGGTGATCAGTTTCGAAAACTCTGTTCCATAGATATTAATACTTCCTGAAGATGGAATTTCTAATTCATGGGAAATCGAAGGTGATGTCTTATTTTCTAAATATGAAGAATCCGGAGTCTTTATTTTATGTTTTAAAGTACCATTTTCACTAGCTAAGGATGGAAGATCACTCTCAGGAGCAATTGATGCTGGTACAAACTCTCCAAAAGAGTCAAGCCAAACTACTTTATGAGCGGGTTTTTGAAATATATAATTTCCCCATGGTAGTAGAGTGCCCATTGTTTCACATAACCCAACAGAACTGTCAATTTCTCCCTTACTATAGCACTCCGCAATTTTGCGTAATTCAGGACGAGCAAAAATTATTTGCCAAGCCTTAACGCCTACTTGCTCTTCAAGAAGTTCCTGTTCAGATTTAGTACCTGTATCAGTATCGGATGTATGTACATAGACATGTGAGTAGCCTCGAAGTGATATTTCAATATCACCTTCACGTAATTTCATACGTGCTCGTTCCATTAGCCCCGTCATTCCCGGTGGGATTTCTGCATCTAAAAGCATGTTAGCCAACCGAGAAAGCCAGATATCACGATCTAAACGACCTGGGTCTCCAAAGAGAGCTTCCCTGAACACATTAAGCGTTGCAAGTAGCTGTTCTTTTGAATCTCGCCGGGCCTTAGCAAGACCATCTAATCCAACATACTTAGATTCAACAATCACAATAGATATGCTAATTTTTTCATCTGTTTCTACAACAGTTAATGCCATTATATCGGCTATGCGGCTTTCGGGCTGAGATAACCAGCGCGCATAATCGTCAAGCAAGAAATAGGCTGTTAGACTTTGGCTATTGCTGGTCGATTTTTTGAGCTCCTCTGCAAGTAAATAACGACTAAAAACTAAACCAAGCATTTCGCCAGCGGAGATACCTCGTTTAGCCGCTCTTAAGACAATATCTCCAGAAATAGAAAGGGCAGCTGTTTTTGCTCTTTCAGCGGTTTTGTTAAGTACGTCATCTTCAATTTTTAAATTAAGCTCACCCAAACGCCTACGAACCAACACACTCAATATTCGTAACTCAGATGTCGAACTAACAATAATATTACGGCCATTGGTAGAACTTCGACGATAGCGGACAATAGTGATACCGTTGTACTGTAGTTGACGTTTATCTAAAAGTTCATCATATATTGCCACCCACTCGGCCAAATCATGAGCGTCCTTCATCATTGCCGCCAAGTCAGGATCTTGTAAAGAAATAAGGCGAACAGGTAGATGTCTTTCGTTGGCCAGCACATCAGATTGACGACAAACAGCCCAAACAGCAGAGATATAAGTCCATCCTGTAGATGTCTGCTCCGGGCATGTCAAAAATGCAGATGACTTAAGTTCATTCTCCCCAGAAACATTCCGGTAAGAACAACGCGAAGGAGCATGTTCTAAATTTGCTCTTTCATTAGTCCACTCTACACGAACCCAATCAAGTTTTGCTGAGCGGGATACTACATCGTGTAAAAAAGCTATGTCGAAAGGCTTAAAGCCTTGACGGTTTTTTAAAGGTGTTGCTGAATTTGGCGTAACTGATATACGTAACTTTGATATAAAATTATCACTTGTTTCGCTGACCAATGGCAAATCAGGGGCATCATCGACTTTATTAACTAACTCTCCGTAAACGCTACGAAGCTTACTTTGGTTGGAGTGACGCATCGATACACTGCATTGAAGTTTTCCATGCGACTGCATAGAAGATATTTCACGTACAGTAGCAAGTGGTAATTCAGCTGCATCAGAATTATATAGAACAACATTAAGGTTTGAAGCTTCATGAGGTTGTAATCCAACATAGCGTTCCAATAGCTCACGAGCCTGCTTCGCTGCTAAAGATGGATCAACATTAGTCATTGAATCCTCTAAGCCGCGAGTTGGTGATTCCAGAAGACTATAACCATTAACAGTACTACTCTCCGAAACCAAAACCGAGCGGCCTTCCCAATCAAGAACACCTATTTCGGGATAAAAAGGGTGAGCGATCTCATCAGACAGCTCACGCATAAAAATTTCACGATCGCTAAATAAGATATTATTACTTGAAAGTAAATGCTTAGCAAAGCCTGTAATTCTCTTTGATTTAACAGCTAATGCTTTCATTCTTTCAGGATGCCAGGGAGGAATGATTAATGCTGGATTATCACCAACTACCCTTACAGTTCCTATTGCCAATACTTCCGAAACTAACTTCTCTCTACAAATATCACCACGCGCATGTACCAGTAGGGTTGATAATAAAGAACCAAATGACTCTGCTTGCAGCATAACAGCTTCACCATGAAGCCCTGTATTAATAAACTCCACTAAAGCTTGATTGTAATCTTCTTCAAATTTATCCCAAGCAATACGAATCTCATCGCGCTGTTCAATTTTCAAGCGCCCTATATCGGCCAATTCTTGAATGCGTCTCTTTATTTCTGCTCGCTGACTACGAAACCTATTAGAAGGAGGAACAAGTGAACCTGCATCACGGGCATAAGTTGCTTCCAGGCTACTAGTATCAAAGAGTGATACGCTTTGTACTCCTCCCTTTTTGCTGACAAGCTTTCTAGAAACTTCAGTGCGGCCAACACCACCTTTTTCTAGTAACCGACGCATATCTCCTGCCATTGACAGGCCAATTGAAGCCGGTCTATAACTCCACAGAAGTTGTGTCTTAGCTAGAATAATTTCTTCGCCCTTCTCTTTACGAATAAGTGCAACATCAAATTTAATATTCAGTGCAGCTTTAGATAAAGATGAGTTAGGTCTTAATTTAGTCTTCTTATTATTGTAATATTCTTTTTCTTTGGCAAAAAAAGATTCATAATTAAATAGTGGATCAGGTAAATTAAGGCTGCCCATCCGCTCAACTTTCCAGTCTACTTTAGAGCCCATGAGTTCCTTAATCCCTCTATACATAGAGGAAAAAAAACTTCCTGCATCATAATTGAAACGTTCTCGCCACTCTTTACGTCCCTTGTTAACTGTAAAGCGTAAAAAACATGGGCTGCCAGATTCTCTTACCCCGGCATAAAGATTATGAACAGCACGAGCAAATCCATCAAAAAAGTCATGACACTCAATAGGCTTTCCATAGAGTGCTTTTTCCCAGCGAGAACACAATTTTACATCTTGTTCTAACAGTCGGCGATGCTTAATAAAAAAATCTTCATCCTCTTCGGTGAAATCAGCTCGTCGTTCACGAACCTTCAACTCTTCTAATAACCTGCGACTATCTTCACTTAATGAATTCTCAGGTTCACAATCGTGATCGAAAAATTCAATTGTTGCATCTGATAACCCTAGTAACTTCTCTTTAGGTTTATCAAAAACCAAATAAACACCATCTTTTTCCCATTCAAAGATCAAGAGTTCTGTTACTGCAGAATTATCTCCTGCTGGTGATTCAATGAATTTTTCTAGCGCCTGACGAACCTCCTCAGAAAACGCCTCTTTATGTTCACAAAACCGTTCTCGCAGATCATCCAAATCAACTGGCTGACCATTTTGTTTTAATTTTTTTAGTAGCGGAGCTCTTTGGAGAAATAGCTTAGTAAAAGCTTTATACCAAGGGTTTCGCGATGTTGAGTAAGTTTTACTATTGGAAAAAAATGCAGTATCCCTAGGGAGTCCCACTTTAGGTAGAGAAAAACCGATCGCATCTCTAATAGCTAATCCATGGGCTGAGATAGCAC
>DAMDNS010000309.1:0-4048 GCA_032083605.1 Ureibacillus sp. | reverse complement strand
AAACAGGGCAAGTCCTCTATATAGGCAGTGTATCGAAAACGTTGAGTCCTGGCTTGCGAATTGGCTGGGTAATTGCCTCAACACCTGTCATTAGACGATTGGCGGATATTAAAATGCAAATGGATTACGGCTCTAGTGCAATCTCACAACACATCGTGGAATACTGGCTGCGAACAGGCAAATATGAAAACCATATTGAAGAACTAAAGGTTGAGCTTGGCAGACGAGCGCAATTGATGGAGACCCTGCTAAAACAGCATTTTGGCGACATGGCTTCCTGGGAAACGCCTATGGGAGGATTTTATATCTGGTTAAAATTCAACGAACCGATTGTAACGACCGATTTATTTATGCAATTGCTAAAGAAAAAAGTACTGATCAACCCCGGCTATATCTATGCCCCCAATGATGCACAGCATATCCGCCTTTCGTTTGCTTACAGTTCAGACGAAGAAGTAAGCAGGGGGATTGAAATTCTTTCTAAAGAGATAAAAAAAACCAACCCTTTTAGAGGTCGGCAAAATTAGATTAAACATTAAGAAACTGGCTCTATTTGTATAGGAGCTGCTTTCTCTCCGTCTTATTGCTATACATATTTCTATCCGCATCCGAAAATAGATTTGAAAGCTGTCCTATTGAGTTAGCTGAAAATGCGTACCCAACGGATATTTTTATGGGGATATTAGAAGAGCTTTCATTATTTTCTTCGATAATTTTCAGCACTCTCTGCAGCATCTGCTTTGACGCTTCGGCATGTTGACCAGCTATTAGAATAACGAATTCATCGCCTCCGAGTCTAGCAACCGTGA
This sequence comes from Ureibacillus sp., assembly GCA_032083605.1. Classification (GTDB taxonomy): domain Bacteria; phylum Bacillota; class Bacilli; order Bacillales_A; family Planococcaceae; genus Ureibacillus. The sequence continues at coordinate 3,239 of DAMDNS010000309.1, read as the reverse complement.
CATTGTCAGCAGAAAATTGATTTAGCAATTTAGCCGTTCTTTTTATAAGGTCATCCCCTGCCTTATGCCCATATCTATCGTTAGTATATTTTAACTCATCTAAATCCAGCAATATGATCGCTACAGGCATATTGGCTTGTTCATTATACTTTTTAAATAGCGTTTGAAAATATTCTCTATTATGAATATCAGTTAACGCATCATGATTGATTCGATATTCTAAGTCCTGTTGCAGTTTCATTTTTTCATCGATATTTCTCATGATTCCTTGAACCGCTATTAGTTCCCCTTTTCTATAGATGGGAGTCGCATATTCTTCAAACCACCTATAATTGCCTTCAGTGTCTTTCCAGCGCTGCATTAGGATTTGGCTATAGTCGATTTCCCCCCGCAATTTCTTGCGAAGTGACTCATAATCATCTGGGTGAATTCTGTTAAAGGGGGAATTCGAATTTTCTAATCCTTCTTTTCTCACGCCTTCACCAAGGAATTGGTCAATGGATAGACTAAGATAAGTAAATTTTGCTTCTGGCCTTACTTCAAATCGATAGATTATATCCTTCGAGCCTTCTACTAGATGATAGATGGGTTGTTTATTAACGATTTTATTGATCAGTTTACCTTTTACTATTTCAACATAAATCCACAGACTAATTAGAGCGACAAAAAAACCTAAGGAAAAATACAACCACATAAGAAAATCTCCTAATCTATTGTGTTTCGTTCATGTTGTAAATATTGCAAAAACTCATTTATCTACCTCTTTGGTAATGAACAAACTATAACATTATCAAAATATTATTATACTTCAATAATATACCAGTTTCAAAAGGAACACAAGAAATCATCGGTACTATCCTCCTATTTAAAATTACTATTTCTACTTATTTTATCCCTAAACCTATATATTTTTTGTAAAAATTTGGCCTATTTACAGACAAACAATGAAAATAAAATGTCGGAATCTTGATGAGTTTACTTTATTTCAAAGGGGTGAAGGATACACAAAAATAAGGCAGGAAGATTTCGGAGGCAGCTTTCATGTTAAATAGCTTTAAGATACTTGTACTTCTTCACAAAAGTGAAATAAGCGGAATTTTTCCGGTTATTTGCAAACTGGACCTCGTATCGGGGTAAATAAGAGGAGTATATCCGACTATGCATAGAAAAATCCTTCATTTTCACGATTTTCGGGTCAATAGGCGGAATATCTCCGCCTAATTACGCTATTTTTTATGCTATTTTCTAATTAAGCGGAATTTCTCCGTCTATCTATCGAATCAGATGCTAATCTGACTTCGTAACCTATAAGAGCGAACCCTCATGATCCCTAAAGTTACTCCATCTATTGTTTCCATTGAATATCCTCCTTGAAAATACGCACTTAACATCCTGGCACCAAAAAAGTTATCCACTACGCTAAATTTATAATTATCTGGGTAACAAAAAAACCGAACCCCTTTTGGATTCAGCCAGTTACTAGAAGATTTTTTACCGGAGTTTTGATTAAATCGAAAACTATGAAATCTGCCTTTTTATTTTACTTAAAAACCGCTCTACCTCATCTGGTGAAGTTAAGATAATAATCTCTTTCTCCTTCGAAATGGATTGCAATTTACTCAAGATTGTTGGTTTTTTGATTTTGGGATATTCCCAAACCCATTTCAAAAATTCAAGGTCGAGCTTTTCTTTGCAGCCCTCCCCCATATCAGGGCGAGTTTTATTTCTGTATTGCAATCTCCGTTTTATTATGCGAAATACACAGATAGTTCTTGGCATATCGATGAAAATAATCGTATCCGCTTTATTTAAGCGAATATCCATCGTACCACCATAATTCCCATCAAAGATCCAGCTATCATTTTCCACCAATTCATTTTGAACCATTTGCTGCTCGTCCCTAGAAGCGCCAACCCAACCCGGCTTCCAAAATAATGCATCCAAATGAAAAACTTCTATCTTTAATAATTCACCCAGCCTTCTAGCTAGAGTGGATTTCCCGGAACCGCCTGAGCCAATGATCGCAATCCTGTTCACCACAGACCTCCTTGTAAAGCCTGAATTTCTATAACCTTTTACTCAATAATGACTCCGCAGATTCAATATTCCTTTTCAAATAATCCGGTATTTCTTGGTGAGCTAAGATTTGTTCTGTACTAAACCATATTACACCGTCCACTTCATCTGGACTTTTGGCGTACGCCTCCCCCGATGCATGTTCACATAGAAAAACGATATCTACAACATTTAACCCTGTATCTGTAACGAATGAGGAACTATTTACATATTCCATATTTTTAACTTTTATTCCAACCTCTTCAAATACTTCTCTTTCCAGCGTTCGTTCAAGTATATCTATTGAATGCCCTTCTTCTTCCACTTTACCCCCGACCAAAGAAAGCGTTCCCCCTGCATGCTCCTCTTTTTTGCTCCGCTCAATCAAGAGCCACTTTCCATCCCTATAAATTGCTCCTTCTACATTGACGATAACATTTTAAAATCCCCCCCATGTTAAGTAATCTATTAAACCATTAAACTAATTAATATCCCCTAGATAAACAGGTAAATCCTTGCCCGCGCTATAATCAATGATGTACTGTCGCATTGTTTGAGGGTAAAGCCTGAAACTTAATACTTCAGTCAACGGCAGCCACTCCACACCAATTTGCCCTTCATCAGGAAAAATTCCGTTACCTATATTGTTGCTCCCTTCTTTCATATTGCATAAAAACATATACTCCGTTTGATGCACCTCTGAATCAAATTCAAAATGCTCATGATTTTTCCCGATGTATTCCCGTATGAAGAGTAAGTTGCCAATTTCAACTTCTGCATTAACCTCTTCCATACACTCTCTCTTCAACGCTTGATGAAGATTTTCTCCATGTTCTTGGCCGCCACCAGGCAAAATATAATAATAGCCTTCGTCATCTTCTTTTTTAATAACCAAAAGCTTTTCATCCTGTAAAATTACCGCTTTTGCCGAATTTCTAATTGCCACTTTAGTTCCCCCTCTAGCACTGGTCTTTATTTACTCGCAACTTGATTTCGTCCATTTTTTTATAAAAGCTATCCTCCAGGTCAATATCTAGATAATTTGCAAACTTAACTAAATAGGCGATGCAATCCGAAAGCTCTTTTCCGATGTCTTCTTTATGCAGATCCTTGGCCAATTTAAACGCGTCATCCTCATCCATGCCACCTTCATTTACCAAGTGATGCGTTTTATTAAAGATCGA
>DAMDNS010000308.1:0-4058 GCA_032083605.1 Ureibacillus sp. | reverse complement strand
CAAGGACACGAATAGCTTCCTCATAATTACGTGTATCATCTTCAAAACCTAGAGCATGGTTTGCTTCCACTGTATCATAGCCCTCTTCTTGTAAAATATATGCTAATGATTTCGAGAACAACCCAATTCCGCGACCTTCATGATTTGCTAAATAGAAAATAGCACCACAGCCGTGCTCTACTATCATTTTCATCGATTCATGGAGCTGAAAGCCACAATCACAACGCTGACTTCCAAAGATATCTCCTGTATGGCAAATACTATGCATACGGATAATGGCATCTTCCGAATTTACAAAGTCACCATATATCAAAACTGAAGATTGCTGCTTTGATGCTAGTTCCGCGTTTACAATGGAATTTAGGATTGTTTCCTTCGTATTCAGTTGTTTATCGGCATTTACCCAAGTATACCATTGGAAGGTTGTTTCAAAATTACCTTGCTTAACTGGTAATTTCACCGGACCAACAACACATAGATTTTCTTCATCATTAAACGGTACAATTACCATTTTATCTTTTAATAGCTTATTTGCGTCTGCAACATTTTTCATCTCAATATCACCTATCTATCTTTATAGTAAGGACTTATTTAACTCACTTTAGTTACTTTTTGTAACTAAGTTTATAATAATAAGTAAACTAGGTCAATTCTTAATTCTTACTATTTTAATATGTTATTAGTATTTTAACATTATAAATATAGCTTATGTAGAAGATGATATCAAAATCTGTGCATCCACACAAAGTAGCAATAAAACTTGGCTTAACGGCCAGACTTTTACAGATTAGCCTTTATTGCACTTATAGGGAAATTATGGTTTCAAACTTTTTATCCATCAAAAAAGAGCGTTAGGCAAATATATTTGTCAACACTCTCAGTTATTTTCCTATTAGATTCTAGCAAAATGGTTATATACATCATTTAAGGATTCACAACCTAATTCTATTACCTTTTCAAGATAAATACGCCAAATTTGAGCTGTCATTTTCGCATCTCCTAGGGCATGGTGGCGATCAACAATTGGAATACCATTTTCTTCGCAAAGTTTTTCTAACGAAACATTATGAAAATCTCGATTAATTAGTTTGTACAGAAATGATGTATCGACAATCCGATGCTTAAAAGGAGTTTTAAAGTATTTCGAGCTCACATACTGCATAAAGCTCCTCTCATGAGTAGCATGATGCGCAACTAGAGTCGAATCCTGGATAAATTCAAAAAAACTCATTAAAACATTTGATATCGGAGGCGCCTCTCGAACCTCCCCATTTGTGATTCCAGTTAACTGAGTAATTTCTTTTGAAATTTCATGTTCACACTGAATAAGGGAATAAAATTCCTGCTCCTCCAAAATTGTCGAGCCTGACATCTTTACTGCACCGATAGATAAAATACGATCACCCTTTTCAGGAGAAAATCCGGTCGTTTCAATATCAAAAACAACTACCTTTAATTGTTCCAATGGTGTATTCATTGCATCATCTTTATTGATTTCCTTTTGCAAATGCCTCAAGTATGCCATTTGATGCGAATCTTGAATGCTGCCAAGACCACCATGCACACGTTTTCCTTGAATACCTCTCAACAACTGCATAAACGGTTCAAATGCCATTTCAACACCCTTTTCTTAAGCACTCTTGATACCTACCAATTCAATTACAGCATCGTGCAGTTTTTTCCCATACTTTAAAATTTGTTTTATTTCTTTTCTTTGTTCCTTCGATAGATTTTTTACATTTAAGTAATGGGTATCATCATATTCTCTTACATTGAATAGAGATAGACGATAATTCATCAACGATATAAAGTTTTCGGAACTGTATTTCAGCAGCTCCCCATACCCTTCTTTTTTAAGCAAGCCTTTAATTCTCTCTAATGTAGAAGTTTCACAGAGTCCTTCTTTTATTGCAAGAAGTCTGATCGAATTTACATATGGAAGAAATGCCGTGTATTTTAAATTTAAATACCCCTGGTAAATCCCATGCTGTTCAACCAAAATCTGCCCCATTGGCCCAATTGCATTTTTATGGTGTTTAACATTTTCCATAAATCGCCTTAAAAGTGAAGGATGGTCATTTTGATAGTGATAGATGACAGTTTTTAGTTGCTGGATATATTGCTGATTCCCATATAACACTCTTGCGTCATAAAAAATTTGTAAATGTCGGATGGATTCCCAGCTTTCTTCACCCATCCATTTGTTTAACTGATTCTCCCAATCCAGGATTGATTTACACCATACGGGATTTGAGCTCATAATATTTCCATTACAAAATGGATAGCCGACAACATCCAATCCTCGCGATATTTCTTCTCCAAGTTCCTTAAAATACAAATCATTATCAAAGGAGGATTTTTCATAAATAATCCCATGGTCTTGATCACTTATAAGTCCCTGTTCAAACCGACCGCCACTGCCAGTTATAAACCAAGCAAAATTACACGGTGGGATTTTACATGTCATATTCCCTTTTGCAACTTTTAAAACTTCGAGCATTACCTGATCATGAAATGTGTTAAGTGAAACGTTATTTGTTAAGAAGGAGAGAATTGTTGCATCCTTCCATTCTTTTATAGTCTCGTACGTTTCCAAAGAATACACTTCCTTTATAGAAAAAGCCTCTGAAAAATCAGAGGCATTTATGTTTAAGTATAAAGTTTTTTTAAATAGTAGTTTAAGACATTTTTTCTTTTGTTGCAGCTGTAGTTAATTTCACTTCTTCCAAAGCCATTTGTTCTGGGTATCCATAGCTGCCATGCTCTGATATATCCAAGCCCATGATTTCCTCTTCTTCTGTAACGCGAAGACCACCCATAACTTTATCCATAATCTTAAGAAGAACAAATGCTACTACGAATGCATAAATACCAGAAGCAGCTACACCAAGAGCTTGAACACCTAATTGCTCGAAGCCGCCGCCATATAATAATCCCGCTTGCCCCCAGCCAATGTCAGTTGATAATGCAGGTAATGCGAATAATCCGTTTGAAAGTGTACCCCAAACCCCTACAGTACCATGAACAGATAATGCAGCGATTGGATCATCAATTTTAAGTTTTTCAAACAGCTGCATACTGAATACAACCATTACACCACCGATTAAACCGATGACTACAGCAGCCCAAGGAGCTACAAATCCACAAGATGCAGTAATTGCAACTAAACCTGCAAGTGCACCATTTAATGTTGTAGGCACATCGGCTTTACCTGTTTTCACCCAAGCTGTGAACATTGCAGCAACAGCACCAGCTGCAGCAGCTAATTGAGTATTTAAAATTACATAACCCAGGAATCCATCAGCAACGCCAAATGTACTCGCTCCATTAAATCCGAACCAACCTACCCAAAGAATTAAAACACCTAGAGTAGTATATACTTGGTTATGTCCTGCAAGAACATTCGATGAACCATCTTTGTTGTATTTACCAATACGAGGTTTCAAGATAATTGTTGCAGCTAATGCCGCCATCGCACCTGTTAAGTGTACTACAGTTGAACCAGCAAAGTCTTGTTTACCATGTTCAGCTAACCAGCCTCCACCCCAGATCCAGTGTGCAACTACTGGGTATATTAATGCCGAGAAAAGAATTGCGAAAATTACATAGACTGATAATTTTGCACGTTCAGCAAATCCACCAAAGGCGATTGTAAGTGCAACTAATGCGAACATCACTTGGAAGGAGAAGTCCACTGCTGGAGTTAATCCCCCTGCATCTGCCGCGGTTGTTGTATCTCCATAGAAGAAATTAGATAAACCGATAAATGCATTTCCGTCACCATATATAAAACCATAACCAACAGCCCAGAATACTAGCGTTCCAAGTCCAGCTGTAAAGATTGTCTTACCAGCAACGTGACCAGCATTTTTCATTCTTGTTGAACCTGCTTCGAGTAAAATAAATCCACCTAACATAAAGAATACTAAAATTGCACCAATTGCTACCCACAGGTTATCCATTAGCACTTGAACAGCTTCCATAATATTCATTCTCCCCTCTAAAAAAAGATTCATCATGTTACGTTATATTATTCTATGATGTTAGGAAATGTAACA
>DAMDNS010000307.1:0-4058 GCA_032083605.1 Ureibacillus sp. | reverse complement strand
TCAAGACGATCATCTTCTTCTTTTGTCTTCCCTCTTGGCTTAGTTCCAGCGATTGGATTTGTTGTAACTTTTCGATCCACTACCTTCACTAAGCTTTCAGGTGAAGTACCCAAAATTGTGTAGCCATCAAACTCGAGATAGAACATATAAGGTGATGGATTGGATGTCCGCAATTTGCGATATAAAGAAAAGGGATTCCCTGAGAAAGCTGTCTTAAATCTTTGAGAGAGGACTACTTGAAAAATATCTCCACGTTCAATATGTCTTTTTGCTTTTTCAACCATTTCAATAAATTCGGCTCTTTCAATAGTCGGTTTAAATTTTACAGTGACAGGTGTTACTTCTGTATAAGTGGCACCCTGCTTAATTTCTTCAATAATCAATTCCACTGACTTTTCCATATCGGCTGCCGTTCTGCCATTTTGGAATAAATCGACTGAAACAACGGAAACCTTTTGAGTTAAATGATCGAACACAATAAATGTGTCATAAAAGTAAACATGAACATCTGGCATTTCTAGCTCATCTTCAAGCATTTCACCGATCTCTTCATTATAAAAAGCTGTATCGTATCCAAAGTAGCCGATTGCCCCGCCAAAGAAGGAAAATGGATAGGCACTATTTTGAATAGGCAGCATGTTCCGAAGCTTTTCTAGAACAGATCCTTCTTCCAATTGAGGCTCATCTTCATCAAATTGATAGGTATACTTTTCCTTATTTCCTTTTAATTCTGCGACTGGATTTAAAGCAATAAATGAATAACGACCACTTTCTTCGTGTTTTGCAGAGGATTCAAACAACACTTTCTTTTTTCCTGTTAAACTCTCAAAAACAGAGATTGGTGTCATCATATCACCTTGGATTTCCTTCAGAACATAATTTTGCATATCAACAGTCATCTCTACTCTTCCTTTCTCTTCTCATCTCAGCTCTTTTTTGCACTTTTGTTTGCATGCATGCACTTTATGAATGCTTCCAAACAATATAAAAAGGCCCTTCCATCACAAAAGGACGGAAAAGCCGTGGTGCCACCTTCATTGACTAAAGCTCTCAAAAAACACCTTAGTCCACTTAACTGTTTTTAACGTTACATAACGCTAGTATCTACTGCTATTTCAATACTAGAAGCTAGAAAGCCCATTCGTATTACGTCATGCTCTAGCTTCCACCAACCGCTAGCTCTCTAGGCCACTTCATAATACTACTCTTTTTCATCATTGCTTGAAATATTTACTTACCACTATTCTATTATAAATTTTCCATCTATTCAAACAATTTCGCGGAATTTTTTACAATCTTTTTTCACTCGTTCAGGATTTACTGAATAAGATTCTAATGTTTTTTTTGATGGCTTGTCTAAGCACCCAGTGCAGATACAAATTGATATATATTGAATGAACAAGCCTGGTTAATCGAATAGCTATTCACCCTAACAAAACAGGACTCCACATCTTTCGTGGAGTCCCATCCATTTTATTGATTTAAATCATAGCGTTGACCCTTTTTTAGGTAGAGTAAGTATTCAGCAATGTTGGTTGCATGGTCAGCACAGCGTTCGATATAGCGGCATATGAAAGATAGATAAGTAATTTGCGCAATATTTTCAGGAGCCACAGAGCTTAAACGCATCAGATGTGTGATGATGTTGCCATACATTTCATCGATTTGATCATCGTACTCTGCAATTTCTTTCGCCTTACTCATGTTCTCTTCCACGAATGCTTCAACAACCTGACGCAGCATTTCGATCGACTTGAAACACATATCCTCAAGCAATTCTACAGAAGTGATGAATCGTTCTTTTCCAATCCGAATGGATTCTTTCGCTATATTTACAGCATAATCACCAACTCGTTCCATATCTGCAGCTGCCTTGAGCAATACTACTAACCGACGTAAATCTTTTGCTACTGGTTGCTGACGGGTCATTAACAGGATAACACGGTCATTGATCTGTTCTTCGAGACGATTAATAATTGCATCCTGTTCAATGACTTCTTTTGCTTTTTCAAAATTTCTTTCGATAAATGCATTAAATGAATTTTCCAAGGCTTGAATGCTAAGATTACTTAGCTTTAAAAATTCTAATTGAATGGCCTGAATTTCATGATCAAAGCGCTCTCTTGCTGCCAAGTACAACCAATCCTTTCTTTATTATCCGAAACGACCCGAAATATAATCCTCTGTACGCTGATCCTTAGGAGTAGAGAAAATTTTATCTGTATGATCAAATTCAACTACTTCTCCATTTAAGAAGAATGCAGTTTTATCAGAAATTCGCGCTGCTTGCTGCATATTGTGCGTAACGATAATAATGGAATAATTATCTTTTAATTCTTGGACAAGCTCTTCCACTTTCAAAGTAGAGATTGGGTCAAGAGCTGATGTAGGTTCATCCATTAAGATTACATCTGGCTCTATAGCTAGACAACGTGCAATACATATACGTTGCTGCTGTCCACCTGATAATCCATAGGCATTTTGATTTAAACGATCTTTTACCTCTTCCCAGATTGCCGCACCACGTAGTGACTTCTCCACAATTTCATCCAGAATTTTTTTATTTTTTATCCCGTGAATTCGAGGTCCATATGCGATATTGTCATAGATTGATTTTGGGAAAGGATTTGGCTTCTGGAATACCATCCCTACTTTAGTACGCAGTTCCTCAACTTCATAAGATGAATCTAATATGTTGCGGCCACGGTAATTAATTTCGCCATTTGTTTTTACAATTGGCACTAGCTCCACCATACGGTTTAAAGCTTTAATATATGTGGACTTACCGCAACCTGAAGGTCCGATAATTGCTGTAACATCATTTTCTTTAATATCTAAATTGATATCCTTCAAAGCATGGTGATCCCCATACCACAGATTAAAATTCTTTGTATTGAATACAGAATTTTTTTCTGCAGCTTGAATTGATTCACCGACTAATGACGGAGTTTTTATTTTAACAGTTTCTTTATTATTTGTTTTATTCATAAGGTCTACCACTTTTCACACTTCCTTAATATCGTTTTTGGAATCTATTGCGAATAAAGATTGCAATAGAGTTCATAATCACAAGGAGAATCATCAGCACAATAATACCTGCAGAAGCAACATACTGGAAGGCTTCCTGGGGACGTTTAGCCCAGTCATAAATTTGCATCGGTAATGCAGTAAATTGACTAAGAAGTCCATCAGGCAGGAATTGTAAAATTACAGGAATCCCTAAAACTACTAGGGGAGCTGTTTCACCCACCGCGCGAGACAAGGCCAAAATACTACCAGTCAAAATACCAGGAATTGCAGCTGGCAAGACTACGCGTGTAATGGTTTGCCATTTCGTAGCGCCCATACCGTAAGAAGCTTCACGCTGTTCTTTTGGTACTGCACGAATTGCCTCTTGAGAAGCAACAATGATTACTGGCAAAATCAATAAACTCATTGTAAATCCGGCAGCGAGCAGACTTTTCCCAAGCAATAGCATACGAACAAAAATCGTTAAACCAAGTAATCCAAAAACGATTGATGGAACTCCTGCTAAGTTTGAAATGTTCATCTGAATAAAAGCAGTAAATTTATTTTTCTTCGCATATTCTTCCAAGTAGATGGCCGTTCCCACACCTAATATCATAGAAACTGGCGCAATAATCAGCATTAATAATATAGATCCTATTAAGGCCGCCTTAATTCCGGCTTTTTCCGGGAATCGCGAACCGAAATTATTGAAGAAATCCAAGTTCAAATAACCGGAACCCTGTGACACGATTCGAACAAGCAATACAACTAAAGTAAGCAATGCTAATAATGTAGCAAGCAAGAAAATTGTTTTCCAAACCTTGTTATATGTTAAACGCGATTTCATTCGCTTCATTACAACAGTATCATCGATATATTTCATGTTAATACTCCTCCCTGAAGCGCTTAGAAATGTATTGTGCGAGTAAATTCATGATTAAAGTAAATACAAATAAAGTAAATCCAACCGCATAAATTGAATAATAAATCGTTGTACCATATCCTGCATCACCTGACGAAACTTGGACAATGTAAGCTGTCATCGTTTG
>DAMDNS010000306.1:0-4060 GCA_032083605.1 Ureibacillus sp. | reverse complement strand
AAAACGAAAAAGGTTGGGCATACGGGAACACTTGACCCGGCTGTGGAAGGTGTACTTCCGATTTGCATTGGCCAGGCAACAAGAATTGCCGAGTATTTAACAGATGCGGGCAAAACCTATGAAGCCGTTGTTTCGATTGGCAGAACAACAACAACGGAGGATGCCGAAGGGGAAACCGTTGAAGAGAATTCATCTCATAAATCGATCTCTCGCACGCAGCTTCTTGAAGCACTTAGCCAATTGACAGGTGAAATTGAACAAACACCTCCCATGTATTCGGCAGTTAAAGTCAACGGGAAAAGATTGTATGAATATGCTCGTAAAGGTGAAGTAGTAGAAAGACCAACAAGAAAAGTAACGATTTACTCGCTGGAATTACTTGATGATGCCGAGAAATTCGAGGGAGAAGAAGTAACCTTCCGTATTCGCATCGCCTGCAGCAAAGGGACATATATTCGAACGCTGGCTGTCCAAATTGGCGAAAAGCTAGGGTACCCAGCTCACATGGCTTCGCTGGTCCGTACAGCTTCAGGGACATTTACTGAAAAAGACTGTGTCACTTTAAAACAAGTAGAAGAAATCATGGGGGGAGGAAAAATAAATGATGTCATCCTCCCGGTAGAATTTGCACTCTCTTCTTACCCGTTTATCGAGGTTGATGAAGCGATTGAAAAACAAATTTTGAATGGACAAGTGCTTCCGATTCATGCATTATTGAAAGAAAATGATAAAATTGTTTATAGCATCCAAGGGAAGGCATATGCAGTATATATTCAACATCCAACAAAAGAAGGGTACATGAAACCGGAGAAAATGTTCCCGAACTAAATTTTAGGAGGCAAAATCCAGCTATGAAGGTAGTTCATTTAAAATATCCACATCAACTAAATCTAGCAAGTGAATCAGCTACTGCCTATTCTTTAGCAGTAGGTTTCTTTGATGGCGTACATAAAGGGCATCAAGCAGTTATTCAAAATGCAATGGATAAGGCAAGGCAGCTTCATATCGAAAGCGCTGTCATGACATTCGATCCACATCCATCCATTGTTCTAGGCGGGCGAAAAGAGAAGGTATTTTACATAACACCACTGCAGCAAAAACTGGACGTTCTTGAAGAAATGGGTGTAGAAAATGCTTTTGTAGTTAATTTTACATCTGATTTTGCAAAACTCTCTCCAGAGGATTTTATTCAATATTTTATTAAAGATCTAAATGTCAAGCATGTTACGGCGGGCTTTGATTTTTCTTTCGGCAAATTTGGCAAGGGCAGCATGGAGACTATGCAAGAGCTTAGTAACGGTGAGTACGGTGTCACGGTTATTGACAAGCAAAGCGATGAAGAAGAGAAAATCAGTTCCACTCGAATTCGCAGCTATTTACAGGACGGCGATATGGAAAGTGCTGCACATCTATTAGGCCGTGCATTTGAGGTGCCGGGAATTGTTGTCCATGGCGATAAGCGCGGACGGACAATCGGCTTCCCAACTGCCAATATTCAATCCATGGAAGGTAGCTTCATTCCTGCAACAGGTGTGTACGCTGTCAAAATCCTTGTCCAAGATAAATGGTATGATGGCGTTTGCAACGTGGGCTATAAACCAACCTTTAAAAATCCTGATGATAAACAATTAACAATCGAAGTCCATATTTTGGATTTTGATAAAAATATCTATGGGGAAGAAGTAAAAGTAGGCTGGTATAAAAGAATCCGCAGCGAGAAAAAATTTGATGGCATCGAATCTTTAAAGACGCAAATAGAAAAAGATAAAGAGGAAGCCATTGAGTATTTCGCTAATCGCTCGTAATAGTTGATTTATCAATGGAAAGTATGGTACTATTCATTAAGTGCCAACAAGCACAAAACCTTGGCTCGGCTTTTCGATTCTCCAACGATTGCTGTGCTAGAGGTGAAAAAAATTATTATTAGGAGGTCCATTCAACATGGCAATTACTAAAGAACGTAAAAACGAAATCATCGCTGAGTACCAAACTCACGAGGGAGATACTGGTTCTCCAGAAGTGCAAATCGCAGTATTAACTGCTGATATCAACGCTTTAAACGCTCACTTAAGCACTCACAAAAAAGATTTCCACTCTCAACGTGGTCTTCTTAAAAAAATCGGTCGTCGTCGTCACTTATTAAAATACCTACGTGAAAATGACGTTCAACGCTACCGTGAATTAATCAAACGTTTAGGCTTACGTCGATAATATTTGTGCGAAGCAGTTCTTAGGCTCTGCAGCTTTGCTGTTAACATTTCCTTGTGAAATGTTGGCACGAAGTAGAGCCTGGCTGCTATAGCTAATCATAAGGAAGCAGGGAACGGTCCCTGTTGAAGAAAAGCGGGAACATTCCCGCTTTTTATTTATGTAAAAAGTATTTGGTCAAAATTAGCAATTATGCCGATAGCATGTATCTAATTGCAAAATTTGGACAAGTTATAATAGAGAAGTTTTTTGTGCAGATTTAAAAGGTAAACTTTCCATTTTTGCGTAAGCGTCCAACTAAGGCATTTCGCCATAATTCTTCTAATAAAATAAATAATCAGTCATGAAAAATGAACTGATAAATAATAATAGATAAATATCTCCTAAAATAATTGTAAAAAATATACGAATTAGCCATAATTAAATTGAAAATATTTAGCATAGAAATTGGTTTTTTGTTACACTTACTATGATTATATTCGTGAGTAGTGTGTTTCAAGAGAAAGGGGTTCATTAAATGACCGAAAAGAAAGTCTATTCATATGAATGGGCTGGCCGACAACTAGTAGTAGAAGTAGGACAGCTAGCAAAACAAGCAAACGGTGCTGCATTAGTTCGATACGGTGAGTCAGCAGTACTAGCAACAGCAACAATGTCAAAATCACCTAAACCATTAGATTTCTTCCCATTAACAGTAAACTACGAAGAACGTCTATATGCAGCAGGTAAAATTCCTGGCGGTTTCATCAAACGTGAAGGACGTCCATCAGAGCATGCAATCCTGGTTTCACGTCTAATCGACCGTCCAATTCGTCCGATGTTCCCAGATGGCTTCCGTAACGAAGTACAAGTTATTTCTATGGTAATGTCATCAGATCCAAACTGCCCTACAGATGTAGCTGCAATGTTCGGTTCTTCTTTAGCATTAGCTGTTTCGGATATTCCATTTGATGGCCCGATCGCAGGTGTACACGTTGGTTACATTGACGGAGAATTCGTTCTTAACCCAACAACTGAACAATCAGAAAAAAGTACTGTTCACTTAACTGTGGCAGGAAACAAGGATGCCATCAACATGGTAGAAGCTGGCGCATTAGAAGTACCAGAAGAAATCATGCTGGAAGCAATCATGTTCGGTCATGAAGAAATCAAGAAATTAATTGCCTTCCAGGAACAAATTGTTGCTGAAATGGGCAAAGAAAAAATTGCAGTTGAATTATACGAAGTGAATCAAGAGCTTCAAGCACAAGTTAAAGAAATGTGTGAAGCAGAAATGATCGCTGCAATCCAAACAGTAGAAAAGCATGCGCGTGAAGAAGCAATCGGTGTTGTAAAAGAGCGCGTAATGGCTAGCTACAACGAACAAGAAGCAGATGATGAAACATTAAAACAAGTAAAAACAATTTTAGATAAAATGGTGAAAGAAGAAGTTCGCCGTCTAATCACTGAAGACAAAGTCCGTCCAGATGGTCGTAAAGTCGATGAAATTCGTCCACTTTCATCTGAAGTAGGATTACTGGAGCGTACGCACGGTTCTGGTCTGTTCACACGTGGACAAACTCAAGCATTATCAATCTGTACATTAGGGCCACTTGGCGATGTGCAAATCATCGATGGCCTAGGTCTTGAAGAATCAAAACGCTTCATGCACCACTATAACTTCCCACAATTCTCAGTTGGGGAAACAGGACCAATCCGTGGACCAGGCCGTCGTGAAATCGGTCACGGTGCTCTAGGTGAGCGTGCCCTGCTTGCAGTAATTCCGGACGAAGCGGACTTCCCATACGCAATCCGTTGTGTATCAGAAGTATTAGAGTCAAACGGTTCTACTTCCCAAGCTTCTATCTGTGCA
>DAMDNS010000305.1:0-4089 GCA_032083605.1 Ureibacillus sp. | reverse complement strand
TAATTAAAAACTATTCTGGCGATATGATGAATTTTAAAAACGGTGCCGCACTTGCCGAAGAAGACGGTATTTTAGTGGATTACGTTAAGGTAGACGATGACATCGCTGTGGAAGACAGTTTATATACTGTTGGACGTCGCGGTGTTGCGGGTACTGTATTTGTCCATAAAATTTCGGGGGCTGCGGCAGAACTTGGGTTTGATCTTGCAACAGTTAAGAAAATAGCTGAAAAAGCAGCAGCGCGAGTACGAAGCATCGGCTTTGCTCTAACATCTTGTACCGTTCCAGCAAAAGGCACACCTACAATCCTATTAGGTGAAGACGAAATGGAATACGGTGTAGGGATTCATGGTGAGCCGGGTATTCACCGTGAAAAAATAATGAGTGCTGATGAGTTAGCCGAGCGAATGGTAAATGACTTATTGAAGGATTTAGGCGAAGTAAAAGAAGCCGCTGTATTAGTAAATGGCTTTGGAGCCACTCCACTTCAAGAGTTGTATGTATTTAACAATAATGTCATTCGCGCGCTCGATGCAAAAGGCGTCCACGTTCATCGTATATTTGTAGGCAATTATATGACGAGCATCGATATGGCGGGTGCATCCTTATCAATTTTAAAATTAGATGATGAGCTAAAACAATATGTAAATGCTCCTGCTTCTACGCCAGCCTTTAAAGTGGACGGAGAGGCAGCTCCTATTCAATTGATTCAGGCAAAACAAACACCTGTGAATTCCGAGCCTTCTTTTAAGATTGAAACGAACAAACAGTTTGCCAAAATCACTGGCGAACAATTTACTTTAGAGAACATGCACTATTACATCGATAAAATGAGCGAGGTCATTATCGAAAATGAAGTACCTTTCTGTGAACTCGATGCCCATGCAGGTGACGGCGACTTTGGCATGAGTGTCGCAAAAGGCTTTAAACAATTAAAACGAGAATGGTCTGAGCTGACTTCTGCAACTTCGATGAGTACCTTTTTATCCAATTGCTCGATGATCATTATGGAGCATTGCGGCGGCGCATCTGGTCCAATTTGGGGCTCAGCTTTCCGCGCTGCAGGAAAGGCAATTGAAGGAAAAGAATTTTTAACGGTCACTGACTTTGCAGCAATGCTTCAAGCAGCTGTTAAAGGGATTCAAACAACCGGGGAACGTTCATTTGGACGTGGTGCCGTTGTCGGGGACAAAACGTTAATCGATGCATTCGTGCCATGCACCGATGCTTGGGAAGAAGCCGCAAACGAAGGTGCTACATTTGCCGATAGCTTCACACGTGGTGCGAAAGCGGCTGTTGAAGGCGCCGAGGCGACTAAACATATCGTAGCACGAATGGGACGCGCAGGCACTGTCGGAGAACGCAGCTTAGGCTACCCAGACGCCGGTGCATATGGGCTAGGCGTGATATTTACGGCCTTGGCGAAGGATGCTGTTCAATAAATCCGTGAAACAATTAACTTTATATTCTGTCACGAAAAGATCTCTTTTCAAGAATTATCGATACCCAGCAATAAGTAATCTACAACTTAATTGAATTAGGAAAAGCCTGCTCAAATGTTAAACTGAGCAGGCTTTTCTTGTGTATTCAATAATTAATTGCTTTGCGATACATTTGAGCACCTCGCTTAAAACTAAAACAAGTCATCATAACACAAGCAAATATCAGATAGGTCCTACCACGTTTTACAAATGAGTATTAAGGATAATTAGACAGTATAGAACCGAACAACTATTTACTTTAAAAGTCGTTGGCTGTACATTTCGAGGATTATAATTTTCAAAAATTCGGAGGAAAACGATATGGGATTTATCATCATCTTATTTGCAAAAGTTATTGAGGTTTCTTTGAGCACGGTGAAAACAGTTTTTATTTCAAAAGGGATGAAAGGTTACTCTTCTTTAATTGCATTCATTGAGGTCCTTATTTGGTTAAAGGTAGTCAGTGTTGTATTAGTCGATATTAGCGAGAATCCTGCAAATATGATTGCTTATGCGATCGGCTTTGCGATTGGGAATTATATTGGCATATGGCTTGAATCCAAATTAGCCATAGGACTGATTACCATTCAAGTCATTGTGGATGAAAGTGTAGGACAAGAATTGGCAGACTACTTGCGAAGCAATAACGTAGCCGTAACCGTCATGCATGGAGAAGGTAGAGACACTAAAAGAAGCATCCTGATCCTTCACTTAAAACGTAAAATCAAAGATAAAGTGATTGCAGGCATTGAGCAAAAGGTTGAAAAAGCGCTTATTACAGCATCAGACGTCAAAGTCATTCATGGTGGATATGGTTTGCTTAGAAAGTAATAGATTATGTATCAATTCCTAAAAGAGATGCTTGGGATAGCGTCTCTTTTTTGTAGGTTTATAAATTATCAGACTACAAAATTATGCTTTAATCAAAGAAACCTCTAGTTACCAGTAAGGATTTTCGAGAAATCTCAAAAAATAAAGCCTAAAACTTCATAATTATAATACTTCACCTTATAGTTCCATTTAACATTTCAACTCAAAAAGATAAACAAAGTATTTTGTGGTTAGATTCATTATGAATCAATATTAATTTCACTCATGCCATTTTCTAGTTCATCCAATTTCTTAAACAAGGAAAAGCGCTCTAGATCCTTGATACTAAAGGATCTAGAGCGCTTTTCAGTTGGTTTCTGAACATTGTTACGTCTCAGGACAGATTCGAACCCCGACCGTACTCTTGATAGCAAATGCTCGGTCACGCAAAAAATTTACTTTAATTTATTCTAAAAGATTCGTCAATTGAACGCACCAAAAAGACTGCGAATTGCTCTCTTTTAATTGTTGATTTCGGTTCAAACTTTGTAGCTGTTACACCATCTGTAATGCCTGATGCATATAACCGCGCAACTGAGTCAGCAAACCACTGGTTTTTTACATCCGTAAATGGATGGCTGCTAGATGGCGCTGGGAAACTGTAGATTCTTTGTAAAACCGCAGCCATCTCACTTCTTGTCAGGATTTTTTCAGGTTCAAATGTGTTAGCAGTTGTCCCCATAAATAACCCCTCATCTACCGCTGCAGCAATTGAATCATAATATGGATAATCTTTTGGAACATCCGTAAACCCGGGATCCGGTCGATCTGCAAGTGAAACATTCTCTGCACGATTGATCAATAATACGGCCTGCCATCGCGTTAAGCCTTGCCCTATCCCAAACTTATCTTGTCCAACCCCTTTTAAAATGTCTCTTTCAGCTAAATAATATATTTCCTCTTTAGCATAATGATTGGTTGGTACATCTTTAAATTCAAGAGTTGGTGCCGGACTCGGAGTTGGATCCGATGTTGAATCTGAGTAGTTTAAATAGCTTGACGCTACATATCCCTGTGTCCCATCACTTGTTTTCACAGGATACCAAACGAAGTGGTTTTTCTTCGTTGAATCTTCTTCATATTCAAATGGACCCGTAATTGTTACAATTTCACCTTCACGCAAAGTACCCTTAGAAGGACTATTTGTAGTAGTAGGTTTTGTCCTGATATTTACATCAGTTGTGGCACTAACTTTTTGATTTGTTTCAAATTGATGCTTGGATTTTGTTAATGGGACATCAATATCATAATTCATTGTCGTAAATTCAATATTTTCACTACTGCTAGTATCATATAAAAAATCTTCACGTGAAAAAGGCAGCTCTACTAAATCTACTAAGCCTAAATCCTCAATGACTTGGAAAACTCCTTCTTGATACGCATCTGGATTTCTTTCACCAGTCGCTTGAACTATTGGACTATTTACTGGCTTAATTCCGTTATAAGCCATGACAGCAAAGTACCAATGCTCCAATACATCTCTGTCACTGTCATTGATGCTAGGTAAATCTGTCCGCTCAAACATACGATCAAGAATCTTTACACCAGCTTCTATATTGTAAACGATATCGTTTTTAAGTCGTTCCTGGTCATAGCCGGCCTGATTGGTAACCTGCATAATCCCAATTCCGTTATCAGCTGTCACAATCGCTTCACCATTTTCATCAAAATGGCGCCAATTTCCACTTTCGCCTTCAGCTATTGCTTTGACAACTTCGGGAGGAACATCATAACTCAG
>DAMDNS010000304.1:0-4093 GCA_032083605.1 Ureibacillus sp. | reverse complement strand
TGTCATGTAACTTCTCCTTTGAACACTACTGCATAAAAATCATGTATTCCTTAATTTATCACATCAGGCATTTTCCATCCATTAAATACTATTAATTGAACCAAACTTAGCTTACTTACCCATGTTACTTTTCGAATGTGCTATCCTTTTTTTAACCATAAATGTTCTCGGTTTCCTCCACTATTGTTTGAAGTATATCAATTTCATCTTTCCCCCTATACTATCGTCCGAATTTTGCTATAATATAAAATATTTAATAACAGATGGAGGTCTTTTATGAGACTAAATGAAAAAGAACTGGAAATAGTAGAAATTCTAGAAAAGGATGCTCGTATCGCAACTGATGATATTGCCAAAATGGTGGGATTAAGTGCTGAAGAAACCGAGCAGACAATCAAAAAACTTGAAGACAACAAAGTAATTGTTCGGTATATCTCGATTGTAGATTGGACAAAGGTAGAAGAACACCCTGGTGTTCGTGCAATGATTGACGTGAAGGTGACACCTAAACGCGGGGTTGGCTTTGATGAAATTGCTGAAAGAATTTACCGTTTTGATGAAGTAAATTCTGTGTATTTAATGTCGGGTACTTATGATTTATCGATTATTGTGGAAGGTAAATCTATGAACGAGGTAGCAAACTTTGTGTCACAAAAACTTTCTACTCTAGATTCTGTTATTTCGACAACGACACATTTCATCCTGAAAAAGTATAAGCATGACGGAATCATTTTTGAACCAGATAACAAAGACAAAAGAATTGTGGTGTCACCGTAATGGAATCAACAAAACGTACGTATGTATCGAAATTGGTACATGATCTAAAACCATCCGGAATTCGTCGCTTCTTCGACTTAGCAGCAGGGATGGAAGGCGTCATCTCCTTAGGGGTTGGCGAGCCTGATTTTATAACGCCCTGGCATATAAGAGAAGCTGCCATTACCTCACTTGAGCAGGGCTATACTTCTTATACACCAAATGCAGGACTACTGGAGTTACGCGAAGAAATCGCCTACTATATGCATAGTCAATTCAATGTAAAGTATTCTCCTGCTGAAGAAATTATCGTAACGGTTGGTGCAAGCTCAGCTATTGATATTGCGCTAAGAACGATTTTAGATCCCGGTGACGAAGTCATTGTTGTCGAACCGTGCTTCGTTTCCTATGTACCCATGGTTGAACTAGCAGGTGGAGTGGCAGTTCAAGTGCAAGCTTTAAAAGAAAATGATTTTAAGATCTTACCGGATCAAATTGAAGCACTTATTACGGAAAAAACAAAAGCGATTATGCTATGTTCACCGAATAATCCTACCGGTACGATGCTAAGTAAAAGTGAATTGGAAGGCATTGCGGAATTAGCCAATAAATATGATTTTTTAGTGATTGCTGATGAAATCTATGCCGAGCTTGCTTATGATGAAGAATATACGAGTATGGCTGCGATTCCTGGCATGCAGGAAAGAACGATTTTAGTTTCAGGATTCTCAAAAGGGTTTGCCATGACAGGTTGGCGTCTAGGATTTGTGTGTGCTCCTGTCGAGATTTCAAATGCCATGCTAAAAGTACACCAATACGGGCTTATGTGTGCTTCTACCATGTCACAGTACGCTGCTATTGAAGCACTTAAAAATGGCCGCGCAGATGTAGAAGAAATGGTGAAAAGCTACCGTCGCCGCAGAAATTATATCGTGCAATCCTTCAACGAAATCGGTCTGGAATGCCACGAGCCGGGAGGGGCATTCTATGCCTTCCCTTCCATCCAATCAACAGGATTATCTTCACAGGAATTTGCTGAAAAACTGTTATTGCAAGAAGGTGTAGCAGTCGTACCAGGTGACGTCTTTGGAGAAAGCGGCGAAGGCCACATCCGCTGCTCCTATGCCTCTTCACTAGAACAGCTGCAAGAAGCAGTGAAGCGAATTAAGCGGTTTATAGATTCTTTGTAGTAGCTAGTAGAAATTATTTAGGCTCGTTTCCTAATTTAGTGGAAACGAGCCTATTTTCATATTCATCTTAAAAGAGTTGGCTTATTCTACTTTTCGCGAAAGTTAGAAAAAGACATATTAAGTAACTAGCGAAACTAAATAAATGGAGATTTTCCGGTTATATACTGAATAGAGCTCTTTTGGGGGCTAAATAAGAGGAGTTTTTCCGACTATGCTAAGAAAAAACCCTTATTTTCGCGTTTTTCATGTCGATAGTCGGAATTTATCCGCTTATTCAAGCTATTTTATATCCTATTTTTTAAATAAACGGAATTTCTCCGTCTATCCAACTAATTGAGGTGCTTTACCTGACCTCCCAACTTATAAAAGTGAAACCTCTAGTCCTGAAGGGTTCTTTTTTAGTAAAACACACTGCAAAATCACAAAAAAACGAATTCCCCCATAAGTCAGGAATTCGTTTTTCTTTATGTTATCGTTTTTCTTCTTCGTCTTCCCAGCATTCAACGTCTCCAATATTTGGAACGTTCTTCTTGTAAAAGACAGGATCTTTACCTTGTTTTCGTTGAGCAATATAATCCTGAATAACAGGCTTTGCCACTTTCCAAAGCATTAAGATAGCAAGTAGGTTAATAACCGCCATAATAGCCATGAAAAGGTCTGCTAAGTCCCATACAATCTGTACTTTCGCAACCGAACCAAACATAACGAAGGCAACAGCCAAGATACGGAATATCAATAAAGCCGGTTTAGAGTCTTTGATAAAACCAATATTTGTTTCACCATAGTAGTAGTTTCCGATAACCGTACTATAAGCAAATAGGAACACTGCGATGGACAAGAAAATCCCGGCCCAATCCCCTAGATTTGAAACTAATGAGATCTGTGTTAGATTAATAGATGCAGCATCTGTTTGAAGATAAGCATCACTTAGTAAAACGATTGCTGCAGTGGAAGTACAAACTAGGATTGTATCGATAAAGACACCTAATGTTTGAATTAACCCTTGTTTAACTGGGTGGGATACTTCCGCTGTAGCAGCGGCATTTGGTGCAGAACCGATACCAGCTTCGTTTGAGAATAACCCACGTTTAATCCCGTTCATGATAGCTGCCCCGATCATTCCGGCAAATGCCTCTTCTAAACCAAATGCAGATTTAAAGATTAGGACAAACATATTTGGCAGTTCCGTAATATTTAAGACTACTACAATTAGAGCTACAGCAATGTAAGCAATTGCCATAACCGGTACAATAACCTGCGTTACACTTACAATACGCTTTAATCCACCAAAAACAATAATGGCAGTTAAAATGGAAATAATAACACCTACAACAACACGATTTGTACCGAAGCTTTCCTCAAATGCAATCGTAATTGTGTTTGCTTGTACAGCATTGAATACGAAACCATAAGTTAACGTAATAACGACTGCAAAAAGCACACCCATCCATCTTTTATTTAGGCCCTTTTCCATATAATAAGCTGGACCACCACGATACATCCCCGTGCTAGAATCCTTAACTTTATAAACTTGGGCTAGTGTACTTTCTATCAATGCAGATGCCCCACCGATTAATGCAATCATCCACATCCAGAACACGGCACCTGGTCCTCCAAGTGCAATCGCTGTTGCTACACCCGCAATATTACCAGTCCCAATACGAGAAGCGGCAGAAACTGTGAATGCTTGGAATGAAGAGATTCCCTTCTTCCCTGACTTATCTTTTGGCGTTTTTTCTGTTAGAAGCTTGAACATTTCCGGTATTAAACGAAATTGAATAAACTTTGTTTTAAATGTAAAAAACAGACCTACTCCTACCAATAAGACAATTAATACGTAAGAATATAAATATGTATTAACAATTCCCAAAAGATTTCCAAACCAATCCATCATTTTTCCTCCTTTTTCTATTCTTGCTCAAGCAAATCTCAAATATATCGAGTTAACTTTTTTTCAACTTTATGCTTAAACTTTCCGAAACCATAGTGTATCATCTGAAAATATTATTCTTTAATTACCTAAACCTTATCATCGAATATACCAGCTTACTTTTTAATAAAGAGTAATTTTCAAGAATAGTTTTGCTAATTTCGAGAAAATATAAGCCTTCACACAACTTTTAAATTATAACAGTATAATGATAACC
>DAMDNS010000303.1:0-4094 GCA_032083605.1 Ureibacillus sp. | reverse complement strand
AGAGATGGCATTAACACGAATTCCTTCAGCACCAAGATCGGCTGCCAGGTAACGCATTGCTGATTCAAGTGCAGCTTTAGCAACACCCATCACGTTATATCCATCAAGTACTCGTTGTCCGCCCAAGTAACTCATTGTCACAATTGAGCCACCTTCAGTCATGAATGGACGTGCAGCATTCGCTACAGCTATTAGTGAATAAGCACTTGTATCTTGTGCGAATGCATAGCCTTCACGAGTAGTTTCAACAAAGCGATTTTTTAAGTCTTCTGCATGAGCAAAAGCTACAGAGTGCACGATTCCGTGGACTACCCCGAATTGTTCGCCGATTTGTGCGAATGCTTGAGAAATGCTTTCATCACTATTTACATCACATTCAATTACTGCTGTCTTGTAATCCGTATAATTTTCTAGTACTTTATCAATTTTCCCTTTAGAACGTTCCTTGCGGTAAGTGAAAATAACGTTTGCCCCAACCTCTAAAAGTTTTTTTGCAATTCCCCATGCAATGCTTCGCTCATTGGCAACGCCCATTACCACAATATTCTTGTCTTTCATTTGTAATAAATCCATCAAATAATCCCCTTTGCTTAATAAATTTACATCAGTTATTAGTACCAACTACTAATAATAAGTTTATCAGTTCAAGGATTGAAAATCAATAAGAGAGTAGTAGCTTGTTATACAAAGTAGTTGACCGCTATGTTGCATTGCAATATACTTAAATTAACTAAATTGTATAGCAAGGTAGTATGGATATTGGTATCTTGCTTAATCAGGTAGCGAGGTGAAGAGTATGTCCATTCGAAGCCAACTTTTAAAAGGAATTTTAGATGGTTGTGTGCTAGCGATTATTGAAAAAGAAGAAATCTATGGTTATGAATTGTCACAAAAATTACAGCAATTTGGCTTAAAGGATATAAGTGAAGGGACCATTTATCCGGTTTTATTGCGTTTGCAAAAAAGTAAATGGATTGTTGGAACAATGCGGCCTTCCGATAGTGGGCCGAACAGGAAATATTATTCTTTGACACAAGAGGGGAAAGAGAACCTGGATTTAATTCGAAATGAATGGAATTTACTAAGCACTCCAATTACAAATATATTAAGAGGTGATGAGGATGCAGTTAACCGTTAAAGAAATGATTGAACAAAATAATGAAAAACGGAAAAACCTAACGCCAGAAAATCAGCAATATTATCAAAATATGCTTGTTTATATTCGAACGAATGCTTTAAAAAGCGAGCGTGCAACAGAGGAAGTGTTGCTTGAAATGCTGGACCATTTACTTGAAGCGCAGAGTGAAGGGAAGAATGCTGATGATGTTTTTGGCAAAACCCCTAAAGCGCTAGCGGAGGAAATAATAGAAACCCTGCCAAAAGAGCCCTTTAAGGCCACTCTAGATTATATAGTTGAAATAGGGTTTATGTTATTGGGATGGTATTTAGTAATTACAGGGATTCCTCCTTTGATAAGTCAGGAAGAGCAAACTGTTTTCTTGGGAACTCTACTCCTTTCAGGATTTCTCTTAATCAGCAGTATCGTTGCGTTGCTGTTTTTTGTTTTTGGAATGCTTAAAGCTACTGCATTCAAAGAGAAAAGCAAGAAAAACAAGGTTAACTGGTTCCTCGGAGCAATTTTCGTTTTATTTTTCATCGGTGGAATTGCAACAAATGTTATTTTAGAGCCTTTTGGGCCATCCTTTACTGTTTCATACTTGCTAGCTTTCGGTTTAGGGTGCTTCATGTTACTCGCAGCATACTTGTTTAAAAAGTCACGAGAATCCAAATAATTAACACGTCGACAACACTAATCGAGATGATGTTATTTGAGATAGCCATCTTTCCCTATTCACAAAAAAGAGGTTGGGCAATGTGTGCCAACCTCTTTGAATTATTCATATTTTAAAGCGTCGCCATCGAATGATTCATCTGCAACTTTGATAGAATCAGTAGGACAGCCTTCAAATGCGTCTTGCATATCTTCCAGTAAATCTTCTGGTACTTCGGCTGTACCCATGTTATCATCAATAATAACGAAGGCGATCCCTTCATCATCATAATCATAAATATCTGGGGCTGCAGCACCACAAGCGCCACAAGCAATACATGTATCTTTATCAACGATTGTAAATTTTGGCATGTTTTTCTCTCCTTTTTCACGTGCGCTTCCAATTAAAGCTTCTTTTCTATTCTAAATCTGTTTAAAATACTTTTCAACCTAATAGTTCGAAATGGAGGGTTGATTTTGATTTTTCAACAAATTCTTATACAAATATTCCATAAATTAAGTCAGGAACGTACAATATCGGCACCCTATCATTTGCTTAGAGGGAAACGCTCTGGCCAAACCGTGCAGGATGTTGGAATCTATCATTTACATAATTATTTTGGGATTATGCCAAAATTATCTAGAAAAAAATATGATAAAGAATTGACTGCTTTAATAGAAGAAAATTTTATCCTTGTAAATGAGGATGGATTTTACCAGCTAACAAATAAAGCAATTGAACAATTAGATGATATGCACAAACTTTCTTTTGATGGCTGGCATTACCGAGGAAATGAACACATTTTTTTTGCAAGGCTGTCTCTAGTTGTGCAGTCCTTATCCCATCAAGTAGCGGGAAAGATGTCCTTTATTCCACTGCAAAAAGATGAACAAGTTCAAAATTGGGTAAAAAACTTCTTAAAAACAAATCGTTATCAGGATGGGCAATTGCAACAGAGATTATTAGAGGAAATTCTTAATAGTCTTGAACAATCCACTTTGGAGGAACGAGCAAAGGAAATCGTCATTCTTCGATTGTCTGGCTTTGAAGCGGCAGGACTAACATGGCAACAAATAGGTGCCATTACAAACACAAACGAAATGGATCTACAGTTAATTTATATTGCAGCTCTACATAGTTGGATTAACGTAATTTCTCTTAATAGTGACAAATATTCTTTATTATCTCAAATGTGCCTGGATATCCGAATTAAAAATCCATTAAGCGGTTCTGCATATCAAACGGCAGAGCTTTTTAATAAAGGACATTCGATTGAACAGATTAGCAGATACCGTCGATTAAAAATGAGTACGATTGAAGATCATATTGTGGAATTAGCAATGAATGAACCGCAGTTTCAGGTTGAACAGTTTGTTTCTGATGAGGATATCAAAAAAGTTTTGACAGCTGTGGAAGATTATAATACACGAAAGTTAAAAGTATTGCATGAAGTTGTTCCTCATTTATCCTATTTTCAATTAAGGCTTGTATTAGCAAGAGGTGAGCAAGTTGAAGCTTGAATCAATTTTAAATAAATATTTTGGCTACTCGGAATTTCGTCCAGGTCAGAAAGATGTGATTGAAAGGGTACTTGATGGACAAGATGTCATAGCGCTGCTTCCTACCGGGATGGGTAAATCCCTTTGTTATCAGCTTCCTGGTTACATTTTCAAAAGGCCAGTGTTAATTATCTCGCCTTTACTTTCCTTGATGCAGGATCAGGTAGACCAGATGAAGCAATTCAAAGAAAAACGTGTGGTGGCATTGAATTCTTTTTTAAACCCTGCACAAAAAAGAGCAACGATCCAGTATTTGCAGGAGTATCGTTTTATTTTTATTTCTCCTGAAATGCTTCTTCAGGAGCAAGTCCAGCAAAAGCTGAATTCCATGGAGCTTTCGCTGATTGTAGTGGATGAGGCCCACTGTATCTCTCAATGGGGGTTCGATTTTAGACCGGATTATCTTCGAATTGGACAAGCGATTGACAGTAAAAATCGACCGCCTATATTAGCCCTATCGGCAACTGCGACAGATAAGGTTCTTGTTGATATTGAAAGCTATTTAAGTATGAAGAGCCCATATAAATTTATCCACTCCGTTGACAGATCGAATATTCACTTGGGCAAAATCCTGTTTCAAGGAAGAGAAGAAAAATTGGATTGGATACTAGAACATGTATCAAAGTCTGCTGGACCTGGCATTATTTACACACAATCCCGATCAAAAACGGAAAGCATTAGCCAAAGATTACTACAGGCAGGAATTGCTTGTGCTGCCTATCATGGTGGAATGGAAACCTTGGATAGACAATTTATCCAGCAG
>DAMDNS010000302.1:0-4111 GCA_032083605.1 Ureibacillus sp. | reverse complement strand
TCCACCACCAAGAAATATTGTTTCAATCTGCTGAAATTGTTCTGGTGTTTTTTTGACAGCCATTTCAATTTCCTTTCCTACCGCTTCTATATATTCATCAACTGGTTGATTTTTAAAATACACTTTATTGAAATCACAATAATTGCAAATTTGATGACAGAAAGGAATATGTATGTAGACACCTCGAGCCATTTTAAATCCCTTCTTTCTTAAGAAATATCATATCCCTCTATTGTACCCTTTCATTATAAAAATTCAATTTTATGGTACTAAATTATAAGAATTAAGATAAGGATCGTTTCGTTTAATCAGTTAGCAGGAATAAAAAAAGAGATCTGATAAATTCAGACCTCAAAAAATTTATAATTTAAATTGCAATGTTGATTTGCTGTTTATATAAATCTACAAAAAGTTCGATTGCCGAGTAATTTGAAAACTTTGTCGTGAAGCCAATCGCTTCTTCTTTGGTATTAAAAGAAAGAGCACTCATTTCCTTAGTAAATTCATATTTTCCATCTTGTAATGTAATCAGGTATACTCGTACAACGGGATGATATGATTTTTCCATTTCCAGATTATCTCCCGCTAACAATACCCCCACTGTTGCATCTTCTTCATTGACGATTGTCGATAACGCAACTAATTCATCATACTCAAACCATTCAGGAATTACTACCTCTACTATGTTATTCATCTATCACACATCTCCTTCGCTGTTTTTCATATGAAGCTCAAATAAAAAATTATTAATATAAATACCAATTATTAACAAATAAAAATAACTCAATTGGATTTTATAGATAAATTCTACTATGGGTTTTTGATTACATAAAGAGCAATAATTAAACGATTTTTTCAGCTTATTTTGAAATATATGAAATATTGTTGCAATAAAAAACAGATTATCTCCTTTCTAGGAAAATAATCTGTTACATTGGTAATATTTAACTTTTACTATCTGGTAATACTATTAAGTAATGTTATTTTAATCCATTTTAACATATTAATGGATTGATTTGTATATTTTTTTCAAGTACCAGGTCCGCAAACAATTCAGAATTGTTTGCGGACCTGGCACACATAAAAAAGTCGATTTGCAACTTATACTAGTTGCAAATCGACTTACTGCCTATTTCACCCTTTTAATAAGAGTTTTTCAGCTTATTTTTTATTATTGTTATCATCCATTTTCAGAACGGCCATGAATGCTTCCTGTGGCACTTCCACCGATCCTACTTGCTTCATACGTTTTTTACCTTCTTTTTGTTTATCAAGAAGTTTACGTTTACGTGAAATGTCACCGCCGTAACATTTTGCAAGTACGTTTTTACGCATTGCTTTGATCGTAGAACGCGCAACAATTTTTTGACCGATCGCCGCTTGAATCGGCACTTCGAATTGTTGACGCGGAATTAATTCCTTCAATTTCTCAACGATTACTTTTCCGCGCTCATAAGCAAAGTCACGGTGTACGATAAAGCTTAAAGCATCGACTTGTTCAGCATTTAAAAGAATATCCATCTTCACAAGCTTGGATGGTTTATATCCGATTAACTCATAGTCAAATGAAGCGTAGCCTTTTGTACTTGATTTTAAGTAATCAAAGAAATCGTAGACAATTTCGGATAATGGCATTTCATATATGATGCTTACACGGGTCGTATCGATGTAATCCATCGTCATGAAGTTGCCACGTTTCAATTGGCAAAGCTCCATTACTGCTCCAACATAATCGTTTGGCACCATGATTGTTGCTTTTACATACGGTTCTTCAATGCGATCGATTTTTTGTGGATCCGGCATCATGGATGGGTTATCGACTTTAATAATTTCTCCATCTGTTAAATGAACATCGTAAATTACAGATGGCGCTGTTGTAATTAAGTCGATATTAAATTCACGTTCAATACGTTCCTGAATGATCTCCATATGCAGAAGTCCCAGGAATCCACAACGGAAACCAAAGCCTAATGCCTGTGAAGTTTCCGGTTCATATTGAAGTGCTGAGTCATTTAACTCCAATTTTTCCAGGGCTTCGCGTAAATCGTTATATTTTGCAGTATCAATTGGATAAAGACCGCAATATACCATCGGGTTTAATTTGCGATACCCTTCAAGAGGCTTTTCGGCAGGTTTGTTTGCAAATGTCACCGTATCCCCTACTCGTGTATCTCCAACATTTTTGATAGAGGCTGTTAAGTACCCTACATCCCCTACAGTAAGCTCAGCTTGAGGTACTGATTTTGGTGTATGAATCCCCACTTCAATAACTTCAAACTCGGCTCCCGTTGCCATCATGCGAATTTTATCCCCAGGCTTTACTGTTCCATTAACGATACGAATTGAAATAATTACACCTTTATATGCATCGTAAACCGAGTCGAAAATTAACGCTTGAAGCGGAGCATCTGGATCACCTGTAGGCGCTGGCACTTTCTCTACAATTTGCTCCAGGATTTCTTCAATACCGATACCAGCTTTGGCTGAAGCCAGAACTGCTTCCGAAGCATCCAGACCAATTACGTCTTCTACCTCAGCTCGGACACGCTCTGGGTCTGCTGCAGGTAAATCGATTTTATTAATCACCGGTAAAATTTCAAGATCATTATCAAGGGCTAAATACACATTCGCTAGTGTTTGTGCTTCGATCCCCTGAGCAGCATCAACTACTAAAATTGCGCCTTCACATGCTGCTAAGCTTCGAGAAACCTCATATGTAAAATCCACATGGCCCGGTGTGTCGATTAAATGGAAAGTATAAGTTTCACCGTTATTAGCTACATATTTTAACTGTACAGCATTTAATTTAATCGTGATTCCGCGTTCACGCTCTAAATCCATGGAATCCAATAGCTGGGCCTTCATCTCACGCGCCGTAATAGATTTTGTTTTTTCTAAAATTCGGTCGGCTAATGTAGATTTACCGTGATCGATATGGGCAATAATAGAAAAATTTCGTATGTTTTGTTGACGTTTTAAACGTTCTTCTCGATTCATGTCGTGTCCACTCCTAATCAAATACGCCTCCTACGTATAATTTTTCCGCTCATCACGCGGAAATAACCAAGGATTAGAGAACTTTTTTTAAAAGTCCTATAATCCTATGGAATACGCTGGAGGCATTAACCTTCATCAGTATATGCTTAGTACTGATAGCTTGGTAACCTGTTATAATTGTTATTTACATTTCTCTTTTGAAAACCTGGCTTAATACCAAGCTATTAACGGTAAGCCCCAAACCTTCGTTCTCTAATGCAGAAAAAGCATTTGTCTAGAAAACTTGACTGCTCGCCAAGCTTTTTGGCGATTAGGCTTAGTTGCACTTAAGTGGATAAGATAGTTTTTTACTTCCTTATCCGTCAAAAAAAGGCTAAACTAACTTGAATTATAGCAGTGAAACAACAACTTTAGCAATGATGTAGTGAGAAAAAACGCAAAATAATATTATTCCCGTCTAAAATCTTTAGGAAAATGTAATTTAAGGGTTTCCAACTTAATTCACATAGGTTTTCGAAATAGCTTGTGCAAGCACTGCGATTGTTCGATATACCTCATCTTCGGTATTTTCGATTCCACCGATTTCAATTAATAACACATTATCAGCTAAATCTTGATTATAAACTCCATCAACGCCATCACCAGACTTCTCAATAATCCCTCTCGATATATTAGGAACTATTTTGTTTAAAGCCTGGCTAATAGAATTGGCATGAGATAAATTTGACTTATAATTGGGATTTTCCGCTCCAATAACAAATGCAGTTTTAGCATAACCGACATTGTTATGTGTCACAGTTGATTTTTTATGACCTGTAGCATCACGATGGATATCTAAAATCAGGTCGTATTCGTTTTCTTTTAACTCCTTGGTAAGAAAACCGCGTGCCGTAGAATAAGAAGCTGCCATTGATTTTCCTTGCTTTAAATTCTCGGCCATGATGTCTACATCAAGTGTCGTTGCATTTAAACCGTTTAGTTTAAAGTAATCTTCCATCACATCTGACATGGATAATAAATTTGACTTATCATTGTACACAGCAACGGTACCTTGTTGACTCTCTACAAACGGTTTATAGGTTTCTTGAGAATGTGTGAAAACAAATAATACGTC
>DAMDNS010000301.1:0-4129 GCA_032083605.1 Ureibacillus sp. | reverse complement strand
TCGCGTCATCCATGCGCAATTAAGAATCAACAACACATTTTTAATGCTATCTGATACATTCCCAGGCCAACCTTATGAAACAGGATCACAAGTGGATGTAGCCATTCTTCTTGATGATGTCGAAAAGTCTAAAGAGGTATTTGGGAAACTTCTTGAAGGTGGCGAAGCAATCATGCCGATTCAAGAAACTCCATGGAGCCCTTCTTATGGACAGGTTAAAGATAAATTCGGAGTGGTCTGGCAAATTTCAACGATTGTTGAAGGTTAAGGTTCTTAATTCTTTCAAATTGCAAGAGCTGTATCTAATTTGCAGCTCTTTTTATCTTTTAATATGAAATTACAATAAACATTATTTCTATAGGAAGGGAGTGCAAAAAATGGATTATGAAACGGTTATGAGGGAACTGGAAGCCCTTGGAAAGGAACGAACGAAAAAAATGTACATCGGTAATGGGGCACATGAACCCCTATTTGGTGTGGCTACAGGGGCAATGAAACCCCTGGGAAAGAAAAACAAATACAATCAACAATTAGCTGAGCAGCTTTATGCTTCAGGCAATTATGATGCGATGTATTTTGCAGGTATAATTGCTGACCCTACAATTATGACGGAAGAGGATTTTGAACGCTGGATTGATGGTGCGTACTTTTATATGCTTTCAGATTACGTAGTTGCTGTAACATTGGCTGAAACAACTATTGCACAGCAGGTTTCAGATAAATGGATACAAAGTGGGGATGAGCTTAGAATGTCAGCAGGATGGAGCTGTTACTGCTGGTTATTTGGGAATCGACCGGACGATGAATTTGATCCTGAGAAAGTCTCTGGTAAGTTAGACCAAATTGAAAAAACGATTCATGATTCCCCTGAACGAACAAAATCTTCGATGTGTAATTTTGTTTATACAGCTGCAATATCATTTGTTCCTGTCCATGAAAAAGCGGTAGAAATCGCTCAAGCAATTGGAACAGTTGAAATCCATCGAGAAAAGAAAAAAAATACCGTCGTGGATATATCCGCTACTATTCAAAAGGACCTCGATCGAGGATCACTAGGCTTTAAACGAAAGTATGTTAGATGTTAAGTTTTAAATAATATTATTATGTAAACTTAACATCCGATACTAGTTAAGCCTATATCGATATAAATAAATCATTAAAGACAAAAAAGCCCACTCTTACTTTGAGAATTGGGCTCTTTGTATATGAAAATCCGAATCTAGTTATTGGCATTTGCAATAATGTCCGGATTATTTTCTTCTTCTTTACGTGCTCGCCTTTTAGCGGCGTAATCATAATAAAGCCTTAAAATAGGCATAACCACTAAGAAAATGAAGAGCAGCCTAAATACTTGGAATATGGATATTATCGAGACATCCGCACCAATTGCATCCCCGAGTAATACCATTTGATCGAGCCCTCCAGGAGCTGTACTTAAAAAGCTTGTAGCAAAAGAGTAGTTCAGAAAATAGGAAACGATAAAACTATTGCCATATGTTAGGACAATTAAAAAAAATGCACTAAGGATACCTGCAACCAGATAACGGTAGGGAAGCTTCACCATATGGGGTTTCAGCATCAGGCCGATATGTGCACCAATTAAAAGCTGTGCACCATTCATAATCACTGGTGGGATTGGTGTTAAATCAAAGGACACCAATTGTAAAAGAATCACCAGGATAATTGGAGTTAAGAAGTAGGGCATTGGAACTTTGCACCGTTTGGCAAGATAGCTACCTCCTAGGGATAAGAGTACTATTAGAACTAAACTAAACGTGATTGCAGCATTTGAGATGGGTTTACTTATCATATGTCCTGCAACAATAAAGGGAATAACTGCCACAACTAAAATGAGACGAATTATATGAAAATAGGTAACAGAAGCTAGGTCGACATCTTTTTCTTCTTCTGCAAAAAGGACAATCTGTCCTAATCCTCCGGGAATCGTACCTAAAATGGTCGACTTCAATGATAACTTTGACCATTTGCTTAAAAGAAAGCCTAGTAAAACAGAACAAGCAATAAGCAGGACATTTAAAAGCAGCATGTAGAGCAATAAAAGACCAATTCCACTAAAGAGGCCTAGGTTAAATTGTTCTCCAATGGCTAAACCCAAAATAACAAGCCCTAAATCTGGAAGCTTTGGTGACCATAACAATGTTCCTTTATATAAAAATTGAGCAACTAAAATAGAAAAAATCGGACCGAGCATCCAAGGAATGGGTATATACAACCAGCTAAAAATATATCCACCAATTATTGCCAGTACTAATACTTTTAACATTCCTTTCAAGAAATTCACCTCTTTCCGATTGAAATATTTACATTCAATTATGACTTATTATCTAGAAAACCACCATACATTTCCTTATGATTACAGAGAAACATAAGGATTGTTGGTGGTATGAGCATATGCTTATGCTTTTATTGGTAGTTCGCGCTTGACGTCATCGCGGCTACGGTCTCCCCAATAAGTAGAGCCATATTTCAAATATTCCTCGTAGCTCCATTTAATTGGTTCCCAATCAGGTTCGAAAATGAGGTAGCTATTTGTGAAAACTTCCACTCGAAGGCCACTGCCAGGATCTTTTACATAAATGAACATTGCCTGTGAGATACCATGTTTACCCGGTCCAACAAAGCCGACTTCATTTTCGCATAAAATATCCGCTGCACGTAGTAAGTCTTGAGAATTATCCAACCAGTAGGCGATATGGTGCATCTCGTTTGGTTTTGTAGAAGTTTCCATCGACATCATGGCAATATCATGTACTAAATTCGTAACACTCATCCAGCTGGCTTGCTGCTGATCATCCGGGTTCACCATATATTCACGCAGCTTGAAGCCTAATTTTTCAGTTAAGTAATTTACGATTTCTTTATTATCCATTGAAGTTTGTAAATTCACATGGTCGATGCGGCGTGGTGAAATA
Source organism: Ureibacillus sp. (assembly GCA_032083605.1). GTDB lineage: Bacteria > Bacillota > Bacilli > Bacillales_A > Planococcaceae > Ureibacillus. Next base: position 1,196 of record DAMDNS010000301.1, on the reverse strand, counting down.
CCTTTTGCCCACGATTTATAGACCTGGTTTTTAAGCACGGATTTACGTTCTTCTTCTGCCACAGGTTTTTCCATGTCAAAGTAAATTTCGAAACGGTGGCCGCTTGGCAATTCAAAGCGTATTGCTTCTCCTTGGCCAACTTCTTCTCCATCTTTAACCCAGCGGACTTGAGTACCAGCGTCCGTAAGAAGCTGTGCAAAGTTTGCCACATCTTCTCGACGTTTTGCTTTCCAGCCGATATGGTCGATGTAAGATGTTTCACCGGCAGTAAGGGAGAGGGAGTGGTGTTCAAAATCTCCCCATGCACGTAAAAAATGTGTACCATTTACTTCGCCGGTTTCCTCCAAACCGATTACTTCTTTAAAAAACCATAATGATTTTTCTAGGTTCTCTGTTACTAATGCCACATGACCTAATTTTGCAATTTCCGGTGCATAAATGAATTTTTCCATAAAGTTCACCCCATATTTTTTGATAATGAGCCAGTTAACTATCAAACTGACAACCTATTAGCCTTGAATACCAGTCTCGAATCCAAATAAATGTCTTCCATATCCATGTACTGCATCCTCATATAAAGAAGTGATATGTGTGGCAATGGCTATTAAATCGCGTGTAAGCATTTCAACAGGATGACCTTTTAAAAGGGCATGACCTCCAAGAGTCAATAAACTTCTGACGCCTATGTTGACGCATTTATCTATAATCGAAGCACGGATGGCTTTGTATTTCGCACCTTCATAAGGACCGCCTTTATCACGTTCCATCATAGCGATGTATTGATTCAATAGAGCCTTTGCAGCCTCCATTTCTAAACTTAGATCTGCCAGAACACGTTGGCTGGTAGGGGACTCTTTTTCCACGACGCCAGTAAAGCGAATTCGTCCTGCTGTATGTTTTTCAAATTCAGCAAGGACGCGTTCAGCTCCACCAACTGCCATTGCAGCAAATCCTACATAAAATCCTGGGTAGAAGGGCGTGTTATAGTATAAATAATCTTGATCGAATTCCTTTTCTGGTGGCTGGCTGCATTCAATCATTTTACTGAAGCGAAGAACTGCTTCTGGCTTCACAAATACATTGTCAACAATAAGCGTGTTGCTTCCTGAACCTCGCAGTCCTAGAGAATCCCAGCTTTTCACGATTTCTAAGTCAGAAACTTTGAGGCAAATACCAACGCGTTCAGGCTTATCAGA
>DAMDNS010000300.1:0-4149 GCA_032083605.1 Ureibacillus sp. | reverse complement strand
TCTGTTTAAGCAATGTACGTCCACTTATAAACCAATATATGAATCTTGTCCTTTCTTAAGAAGTAAACCAGTCATTTTCGCTACTATTGAAACATTCGGAATTTTATGGTAGTTTTTTAATAATTTTATAGTCAAAGTGAGGGGTAGCTATGATCAGAAAGCTTGTCGAGGCAGATCGAAAACAGCTTCTGGAATTTGTGTGTAAAAAGCCTGCTGAGAATTTATTTATAATTGGAGATGTAGAGGCTTTTGGTTTTGGGAATGAGTTTCAAACAATTTGGGGACAATTTAACGACTCGGAGGAGCTTGTTGCAGTACTTTTAAAATATGAAACCAACTATATACCATACGCAGAAGGGCAATATGATATTTATGGCTTTGCCGAGATTATCAATAGTGACCCGAATATGCGTGAATTATCTGGCCTGAAAGAGGTCGTTGAAAAGCTTGAGCCCTTGATTCCCAAGAAAAAACGCAGTGGAAATTCATTTTATTATGCAAAATGTCAAAGACTACTAGAAATAAAGAGTGATGAGAAAATAGTAAAAGTTGAAAAGTTAAGTTTAGATGAACTGGAGGAAAATGTGGATCTTCTAAAAGGAGTACCAGAATTTCAGACAAGCAATATCACTGTGGAATCCAAAAAACGTACAATTCAAAATGGAACTGGACGGACATACTTTATTCGAGTTAATGGTGAAATGGCAACGACTGCCTCATCTACAGCCGAAAATAGTACCTCTGCAATGATTATTGCCGTTGCAACAAAAGAGAAATTCAAACGGCAAGGGCTTGCTACTGATTGTATGATTAAATTATGTAAAGACCTTTTAGCTGAAGGAAAAGAGCTTTGTCTATTTTATGATAATCCAGCAGCAGGGAAGATTTATAAAAGACTTGGATTTGAGGATATCGGGTTTTGGAATATGTACCGATATGAATAATTAAAACAGAATAGTAATAATTGACACATTCTCATCCATTTCATATAATTTATTAGAAATTACGAATTTATTTTATGAATTTCGTACGCTGCTTTCATTATGAAAACAGTAGAGTAAAATAATTTTAAAACAATGATGGAAAAAGTACGTTTCTGCATTCGAACAGAAAGAGATTCCCAAGGCTGAAAGAATCTTGCGTAAAGCATTAACCGAAAGCTACTCCTGAGTGCAGCTAATCCCTGCCGTTCACTTACGTTACAGTGCTTGAGATATAAGTAGGCCTTTTGACTTTAGCTTCTTACTTAGAGAGACTAAAAAGAAATCGTTTGGCAGTCGAGGCGTGACGAGTAGAACAACCGGAGTGACCATGGGGGTCATGAGATTGTTGTATGAGGAGCAACGAAGAATGAAAACGATTGACTTTGACTTTAGCCGAAGCCGACTTATAAATTAGGGTGGTACCGCGAAACTACAGTCTTCGTCCCTTTACCTGGGATGAGGGCTTTTTATTTTGCGCCAAAATTGAATTAGCGGAATTAGCTAGCATTTATATTGGGGAAACTGTGTAATCATGCCGGATATTTTCACAGAAACTGACGGATTTCAATCCAGGTGGTGGAAACTATCTAAAAGGATTAAACTGTACATCATCATGTAAAAACAAATTTAACAAAACTTTGGAGGTATTTTAGGATGAAAGCATCAGATATTCGTCGCAAATATTTAGACTTCTTTATTGAAAAAGGGCATGCTCAAGAGCCGTCAGCACCACTTGTACCAATTAATGACGCTTCACTGCTTTGGATTAACTCAGGTGTTGCAACATTAAAGAAGTATTTTGATGGTCGTGTTATTCCTGACAATCCGCGCATTACTAACGCACAAAAATCAATTCGTACAAACGATATTGAAAATGTAGGGAAAACAGCGCGTCACCATACATTCTTTGAAATGTTGGGGAATTTCTCGATTGGTGATTACTTTAAAAAAGAAGCAATCCATTTTGCATGGGAATTCTTAACAGACCCAAAATGGATGGGATTCAATCCAGAACTTTTATCGATTACAATTCATCCGGAAGATCAAGAAGCATATGCTATTTGGAAAAATGAAATCGGCATTCCAGAAGATCGTTTAATCCGAATTGAAGGGAATTTCTGGGATATCGGTGAAGGACCATCTGGACCAAACTCAGAGATCTTCTATGATCGTGGACCTGATTACGGCAACGATGAAAATGATCCAGAACTATATCCTGGAGGAGAAAACGAACGTTATCTTGAAATTTGGAATTTAGTATTCTCGCAATTCAACCACAATCCGGACGGTACTTATACGCCACTTCCGAAACAAAATATTGATACGGGTATGGGTCTTGAACGTATGGCATCGGTTGTTCAAAATGTGCCAACAAACTTCGATACTGACCTATTTATGCCGATTATCGAGAAGATTGAAGATTTCTCTAACCGTACGTACAAACGTCCTGGTGAAATCGATTTAAAAGAAATTTTTGGCAGAGAAGAAGATGTAAACACTCCATTTAAAGTAATTGCTGACCATATTCGTACGGTAGCGTTTGCAATTGGGGATGGTGCACTTCCTTCAAATGAGGGACGCGGTTATGTATTACGTCGTTTATTACGCCGTGCTGTTCGTTATGCAAAGCAAATTGGTATCGAAAAGCCATTTATGTTTGAGCTAGTGCCGACTGTTGGGGAAATTATGCAAGACTTCTACCCAGAGGTAAAAGAGAAAACTGAATTTATTCAACGTGTTATCAAAAACGAGGAAAACCGTTTCCATGAAACACTTGATGGTGGTTTAGCAATTCTTTCAGAGGTTATTAAAAAAGAAAAAGTAGCTGGCTTAAATGTCATTCCAGGTAGTGATGCTTTCCGTCTTTATGACACTTATGGTTTCCCTGTGGAGCTTACAGAGGAATATGCTGCGGAAGCTGGTATGACAGTTGACCACGAAGGCTTTGAAGCTGCAATGGAAGAACAACGTGAACGTGCTCGCGCAGCTCGTGCAGATGTTGATTCTATGCAAGTACAATCAGAGGTTTTAGCAAACTTAAAGCAAGAATCTAATTTTGTTGGGTATGATACTTTACAAACTGAAACAAAAGTAGTGGCTATGGTCGCAAATGGACAAATCGCCGAGGTTGCTTCTGAGGGTGATGAAGTTTTAGTTATTCTAGCTGAAACTCCATTCTACGCTGAAATGGGTGGTCAGGTTGCAGACCATGGAACAATCGAAAGCGAAACATTTAAAGCTTTCGTAAAAGATGTACAAAAAGCGCCAAATGGCCAAACACTTCATACAGTAATCGTAGAATCTGGCGAAATGCATTTAAATGACAACGTTGTGGCAGCAGTTGATCGTGATGAAAGAAATTTAATTGTGAAAAACCATACGGCAACTCATATTATGCAACGTGCATTAAAAGATGTGCTAGGTGACCATGTTAACCAAGCGGGGTCATATGTTGGTCCAGACCGATTACGTTTTGACTTCTCTCATTTTGGTCCAGCTACAAAAGAAGAGATTGAAAAAATTGAACGTATTGTAAACGAAAAAATTTGGGATGATATTGAAGTGGTCATTGAAGAAATGCCGATTGCACAAGCAAAAGCTATGGGTGCTATGGCATTATTCGGTGAAAAATATGGTGATCTTGTTCGTGTAGTTCAAGTAAGCGACTATTCTGTTGAACTTTGTGGTGGTATCCATGTAAAACGTTCATCGGAAATCGGGTTATTTAAAATTGTTTCTGAAGCTGGTATTGGAGCGGGTACTCGACGTATCGAGGCTGTTACTGGTAAAGCTGCATATGAAGCTGTAAAAGAAGAACAACGCATCTTAGAAGAGTCAGCTGGCCTTTTAAAAGCAAATCCAAAAGATTTAGTGGCGCGTGTTGAAAACCTGCAACAAGAATTAAAGGAACAACAGCGTGAAAATGAAGCTTTATCGCAAAAGATTGCTAACTCTCAAGCAAGTGCTGTATTAGATGCAGTTCAAAAAATTGGAGATGTAACAGTCTTATCAACGAAGGTTGATGCAAAAGACAACAATCAACTGCGTCAAATGATGGATGATTTAAAAGGAAAACTAGATAAAGCTGTTATTGTACTAGGTGCTGTTGATGGTGACAAAGTTATGTTATGTGCTGGCGTAACTAAAGATCTAGTTGGCGGAAACT
>DAMDNS010000299.1:0-4169 GCA_032083605.1 Ureibacillus sp. | reverse complement strand
TGAAGAATAATCATTCCTTAAAATTACAAAATTTTCTGCATACTGTTCAAAATATGTACATCGAGAAACCGAAAAAAAGCGAATGTAACTAGTTGGGAATTTGAGCAGATGCTACTGTACCTGTGAATATTATCCTATATCTGATGTTTAGAATATTTCCTCTCATTCCGGTTAATCTAAGATTGGCTTTAGCTGTGATGCTTATTGTCGATTGTCCAAAGGGGATTTTGACAATGTGTAGTATAGCAGCCAAAACATGCTTATACGGAGGGGTAATTTATGGTTAAAAATTCACGTCCTGACAGTAAGAGAAAGATTAAGGAACAGCCTAAAATTCCAGATGAGCAAAGACGCAATAAGGGTTCATCAACGGCTCGCCATAAAAATTAAACCTCATATAAGTGAAGAGACAGGGTAGTGCGCCCTGTCTCAATTTGCTTATCCTTTTAAATCCCGGCGATTATAGCCAATAAAACCAACAATTGTAACAATCATGGCAACACCAACTAAAACAAGCAAAGGTGTCCAAGTCAATTCTTCAATTGGTAGCTTTGGAATATGCCCAAACGGGGAAAGGTTTCCGTACCAGTCGGAAAGCTGGAATAAGCCACCCATATACAGAACAATGAAGGTATAAAATACATAAAGCCAGATATATCCAGTAAATCTTGGTTGATAGCCAATCAATAGGTCGGCAACACTGATCATGACAAGGATGGCCGGATAATAGACCATCCCCATTCCATAAACGCTTCCAAAGGAAATGGGGTCATCTAGAACGGAGATGCTTGCGATCCACATTCCGATGGCTGCAAAGGAAAGCATGACAAATCCATTGATAACCGAAATCACAAGAAAACTACCCATTAATTTCGTTCGAGAAACAGCCCTTACTAGCAAGTGCTCAATGCGGCCTTTTTTCTCTTCGCCGTACAATTTATTCATGGACATTATTGCTGGAATCGCTGCAATGATGGCAGAAATCATCATAATCATGGACATAAATTGCTCGGTAACGGAATAGCCTTGTGCTGACGCGAGCATTTGCTGCATTAAATCGTTTCCTTCAAAAAAGGAATCCAAATCCCCCAAAACAGATCCATAGGAGGCGCCTATTAAAAACATGCCCACTGCCCAAGAAATTATCCCTGTTCGCTGTAATCGCAAGCCTAATCCGATTGGACTTTGCAGCATAGAGGAAGCGGATCTTCTGCCTGGCTTTGATGGCAATAAGCCTGATTCTAAATCACGTCGGGCATTTAAATAATTGGCTATGATAAATAAAATCAGGGTCACTCCAATCATTAAGAGAATCGGCCACCAATTATTGGCACCATAAACTTCTGCTTTTGAAACCCATCCTAGTGGGGAAAACCAGCTTAAGGTATCATTGCTTACATCTCCGATTCCACGAATAATATAGGCAATCAGCAAGATGGCGATGGAAAATCCAATTGTCCCGCGTGAGCTTTCACAGGCTTGAGCGAAAAGGGCAGTTACCCCTGCAAACAATACCCCTGTTGCCCCCAAAGCAGCCCCATATAATAATGAACCCTCTAGATTCATGCTCTCAATATTAAGTGCGTAGAGACCTAAGCCAATTAACAGCGCTAAAAGAACATACACACCTGTGTAGACTAATAAAGTTGCATTTAGATTAGAAAGGCGCCCCACAGGCAATGAACGAATCAATTCTACACGACCATTTTCTTCATCTTCTCGGGTATGCCGAGTGACAAGTAAAATACTCATTAGCCCGACAACAGCCGCAGTCATTAGCAACATTTGATGCGCGGTCATTACACCAAGCGTATAATGGCTTAAATCATGGGTTCCAACCATTGCAATCATTGCTGGGTTTTTCATGGTTTGAGCCATGACATCCCGTTGCGCCTGCGTACCATATAATTCGGTAAATGCTATAGGCACCATAAAAGTAAAGAGTCCAATGCCGATTAGCCATAAGGGAATTCGAAATCGATCTCGTTTTACAATGAGTCGAGAAAGGATTCCGGTACGGTTGAAAATCATATTAAACATTAGGGATTCCCCCTTGATCCTGCGCTGGTTGTCCTTTCTTTTCGTAATGTCGCATGAACAAATCTTCCAGAGTGGGGGGATTACTTTCTAATTTAATAATCCCGAAATGACTTACATGTTGAATTACGGTACCTAATTGCTCAGTATCAACCTGGAAGGATAGGGTTCCATCCTTTTCTTTAATATGATGAATTCCTTCCAAGGTCTGCAATTGAGAAAGCGGTTCCTTTGTTTCTACTACTAAATTCATTCGAGTCAAATGGCGCAATTCGCCTAAGGACCCTGTCTCAATCATCGTTCCTTGGCGAATGATTCCCACGCGGTCACAGAGCTGCTCGACTTCTGATAAGATGTGGCTGGATAGAAGAATACTTTTTCCTGCTTCTTTTGCTTCGTGGACACATTGCTGGAAAATCTGCTCCATTAAGGGGTCCAAGCCTGAAGTTGGTTCATCAAGGATATAGAGATCTGCATCGGATGAGAACGCTGCAACGAGAGCAACCTTTTGCCGATTCCCTTTTGAATATGTCCTGCATTTTTTGGAGGGATCCAAGTCAAAGCGTTTAATCAATTCTTCGCGTCTACTTTTATCATTTCCACCACGGAGCTTTATAAATAAATCAATGACCTCACCACCAGTTAAGTTTGGCCATAGATTCACATCTCCAGGTACATAGGCGATACGTTTATGAAGCTCAACCGCATCAGACCAGGCATCCTTGCCGAAGATTTTCACTTCGCCCTGGGTAGCTTTTAAAATACCGAGCAAAATTCGGATCGTTGTCGATTTTCCCGCACCATTTGGACCTATAAACCCAAAAACTTCACCTTCGTTTACCTCGAAATTGACCCCGTCCAGGGCGGTAAACTTCCCAAATTTCTTTGTTAAATCGTTAATTTGCAGAACGCTCATTTTTGTCCCTCCTCTTATTGGTAATAAAGTGTTTTAAGGATATCGAGTAATTCATAAAACTCTTCCCAATAGAGGTCATAATCTAACTGCGCAAGATTTTGATTTTTCAATTGGGCAATGAGTTCATTTTGATAGCCTTCGATTGACCATTGAATGAGCTTGAAGGCTTTTTCCGTATTGATATCATTTCGAAATAAAGTCGTATCAAGGCCTTCATACAATAGGGAAGGCTGAATTGCCATCATTTCTTGATAACGATTTCTAAGATTGGCGGGAATGTCGGAAGCATCTTTGAGAAATAGATTGCCTAAAAAACTTAAGACGCTTGGGTGTTTTAAGTGAAATTCTATTTTGATTTGCGCTATGTGTTTTAATCGTTCAATAAAATCGGGTTCTTTTGAATTCAATAGTTGTATTAACTGTGTGGATGCAAGATCTAAGGAGTAGTTGATGAGGTAATAAAAGAGCTCCTCTTTGTTCTGAAAATAGTAAAAGAGCATGCCTTTGCCAATCTGGGCGTTTTTGACAATTCGGTTTGTGGAAGCTTTGTCAAATCCATTTTCCGCAAACTCATTTAGTGCGGCATTAAGTATTCGGTTTTGTTTTTCTGCATCTAGGTTATAAAAAGAATCGTTAATTTCCAATCGCCTCCTTAAGGGAGTATATTTTATTTGCGATAATTTTAGACCACATCGGTCGATTTAAGAGTAACAAATTCGTCTGCAGATGTGAAGTAGAAAATATACAAATTTTGGGTGACACGAACGTGGGGTTTCACGCAAAAAAACGAGCTGCCAAAACAGCTCGTAAATTGTGTGAGAATTGTGTGGGGACCTGGTACATGTATAGTTATCCTGGTTCATTGCCAGTTTTACTATTATTTTCAGTACTGTTGTTTTGCCCGTTAGAGCTCTTATTTTTAGATTTGCCACCATTTCCGGTAGTTGTACTATTCCCGTTAGCATTATCATTTTCGGCAATTTCTTTATTGAGCTTCTCTAATTTCTTCCTCATAAGTGTCCCCAAGATTAAGAATAATACAATAATCCCGATAGCGATGGAGATAGATACGTAAACCCATGCTGTTTCTAAATTTTCCATCGCTCTATGGTGGTCAAAGACAATCCAAAATCCATAAACGCTAAAGATGATACCGACCGGAAGAATCATTTGCCGGTAATCCTTTGTTCCAAATAATTTTGAAGCAATCGTCGAT
>DAMDNS010000298.1:0-4173 GCA_032083605.1 Ureibacillus sp. | reverse complement strand
CCGGTTTTACAATTCCATACCGGTCATACTCTATTAATCCATCTACCAGGTTTGCAGCAACCGCAAATTCGTTTGTTTCAGAAGTTTTTAAGTAGTTTAATGTTTTAATCTCTCCTGAATAAACAGTACGATATTCTGAAACTTCATCTTTTTCTTCAGAAGACTCGTCTCCTCCTTTATCACTACAAGCTGCCAGAACTAGCACAGTCATTGTAGCCAAAAGCAATAACCACAACTTTCTCATAAAACCCCTCCCAATTCTTGATTATCTCTTTTTTTATAATGAAAATCCGATGCCAGGTTCGCTTGACATTGTAATCATTTGTCCATTAAATGTCGGACCACCTGTCACAGGATCGTTCATACATAGTAAAGGTCCATCTAAATCAATCATCGTAATGTTTTTCTGAGATGCAGCAAAATGAGCGGCGGCACTGACACTAATCTTGGTTTCCAGCATACAGCCGATCATACATTCAATGCCATTTGCCTCCGCAATATGGACAATTTTTTGAGCTTGATAAATGCCCCCTGTTTTCATGAGCTTAATATTGATTAAATCAGCAGCACGCTTTTCAATAAGTGTCATCGCTTCCTTTGGCGAAAAGACACTTTCATCCGCCAATATATTGGTCAACGTATTCTCTGTTACATAACGCATCCCTTCAATGTCGCTGTAGTGAACGGGTTGTTCGACTAGCTCAATATTTGTGTTGGCATCCTCCAGAGTGCGGATAATGCGAACAGCTTGCTTTGGTGTCCAGCCCTGATTTGCATCTACTCGCAAAGTGACATTAGGTCCGACTGCCTCACGAATTGCTATAACACGTTCAACATCACCGATTGGATCCTTTCCTACCTTCACCTTTAGGATATTGAAGCCACGCTCTATAGCAGCTAGACTATCTTCAACCATTTCATCTACATTATTTACACTTATTGTTAAGTCGGTTATAAGCTCGTTACGGTATCCGCCTAATAGTTTATATAGGGGTGCTTCATAGCGTTTGGCATACAGGTCATATATCGCCATATCAACCGCTGCCTTGGCACTTGTATTTTTATAAATACATTTTTCTAATCGTTCCATTATTTGAGCGATATCTTCAATATCCATTCCAATAATCGCCGGTTTAATATATTCAGAGATTGCTTGACGAATGGAAGCTTCTGTTTCACCGGTAATAACTGCTGTCGGTGCTGCCTCGCCCATACCCACACGACCATCATCTGCATGAACATGAATCGCAATATTTCGAATGCTCTCAACAGTTCGAAGCGCTGTTTTAAACGGGGTAATAAGAGGCACCTCTACCGTACCCACTTGAATATCTGTTATTTTCATGCCATCACCTATTTGTCTAAGTTAAAAACTGTAAAATGCGCAAGACTTCATAATAATCCTCTGTAATATATTCCACTGTATTATGGGGTTTGAAGGTCGCCCCTGGGTAGAAGGAATTTCTAAAGGCCCGAGCATGATCACGGTAAACAATTTCAACAGTAAACTGTTCAGGCAGCTTTAATTGCAACGCTTCTCTATCAACCTGCATTGCTTCTTCCACTAATATTCTAGTTTCTTTTATCGTTAGGTTGGGACTTACATTTACCGTAGCACTGCCAATCCCTTCTTTAGTCGCAAATGTGACAATGTTTTCATTCAACGACTGAATCTCCTCTGTAAGACCTGCATCTCCACTGACAAAGGCGACAGGCACCCCATGTAAGCTGGCAGCATAGGTATTAATTAAAAATTCGCTTGCATATTCTCCATTAATTTTTACATCTGCATTCACAACTAGTGTGTGGGCTAATGGATTTCGATGACTTCCACCTTTACTGTGATAGCCTATAAAAATGGCTCGATCAAAGCTTTCATCTAGACCGGCAACCATACACATTGGGTCACCAGTCCACCCACGAATAACCTTACAGTTTACCGGCAGGTTTGAAATATCGAGATTACGAGCTGAATCATGCGCATCCTTCAAGAGGATTTCTGTTGCTCCACCAGCAATCGCCCCCTCAATGGCTGCTTCTACTTCCTTCGTCATCTGTTTTAAGAACGGTTGGATATCCTGCGTATTCAGTTCGGTTTCAATCCACGCTGTTGTTCCAGTAATGCCTTCTAAATCTGCACTAATATAAACCTTCATAAATATCGAATCTCCTTTAATTGATGTGTCTCAATGATGGCCTCTACTGCTCCATACTTTGCTTTTGGTGCCTTTACCCGCCTTGCCCAAGTGACATTTCCGTAATCATAATGCCACCATTCCTCTGAATAATTCGTGAAGCCGACAGCTGTCATACAGTTAAACAAAAGGCGCCTGTTTTGTAATGCTTCTATATTTTCATCTGGATGGTTCTCATAATAGCGAGTTGCGGATTTTTCACTGATTTCATCAAAAGCACTGCCAAGATCAAGCGGTCTCCCTTCCAAATCCCCTAAAGTTAAATCAATTGCTCCACCCGTTAAATGAGGGGAAGTCTTAAAGGGTTCTGTACTGGGAAATGCCACATATTTAAGTGTTTCTTCTAAAATTTGCTCTTCCGAAAAATTCGGATGGCTTTTCTTTATTTCTTCAGAAAATAATTGGAATAAATACTGTTGCACCTGGAGCGGACGATAGCCATCATATAAAATAAAACTATAGCTTACGGGTAATAGAGCTATAGCCTCTACCAACTTCTCATAAACGTTCTGTCTTAAATATATGGATTGTAAACTATTCGGTATTTGTTGTTCGTAATACATAGATTTTGTATATATTCTTGGATGTAGATTTGAAATATTAAGAATTGGTTCGCAACTCTCACAAATTATAGGAGTATGAATAGATGTAGAATGTATTGGACTTGGAATTGGATAAAAAATCTTACCTTGGATAGCAATCACCTCACACTATGTAAGAAACACCTCAACTGTATGAATATTTCGATTATTTCGTATTTAAAAACAAATCTATCATACTTTAAATTATTTTACTAGGTATAAAATTATATTTTTGGTAAATAATTATTCATTTAACATTATTATGTAATAATATATTTTCCCTACTAATTTACAGTGACTTCTCTTGTTTAATAAGGGTAGCTCTCAGCAAAATAAAAAGTTATTTAAGGTTTATAAAAATCCTTAAATAACTTTTATTTAGTCATTATTTCATAAATTGGTATGCATGAACGATATTTCCATTTCGTCCTATTGTAGTTTTCGCCTGTGAAAGAGAATTGATAATTGCTTCCTCTGTACTTTCAGCGGCAGCCTCGAATAAACGATTCATGATTGGGTGATCTTCACGGAGCTGTTTACGGCTTTCAATAAGTTTATCTGTTGAATGAGGAATTGTATGGGCAGTTGTAAAACCGATGACAACATCACCACTTCCATGAGCAAAATAGCTTCCAGTACGAGCCAAACCAGCACTGCATCGTTTAATAACACGAGTTAATTGTCTGCTGCTGAGGGGTGCATCTGTCGCAAGGACTATCATGATGGAACCGTCAGTAGGTGAAATAGTTGAGTCGATTTGTGAATTTTTCGTAGCATAATTTTCATTTAAAAACTCTGAGCTTTTTCCGAAATTTGTTAAAACCATACATCCTACAGTATAGGACATATCGGCTTCTTCCACTTTCACGATACGTGAAGAAGAACCGATTCCCCCTTTGTAGCCAAAACAAATCATGCCTTTACCAGCGCCAACCGCCCCTTCCTGTGCAACTTTCTCTGAAGCTTTTTCGATCGCTTCTATTGCGTGCTCAGGCTTAACGGGACATGCTCTTATCGAGTTGAGATGACTATCATTACATTCACCGACAACAATATTAATGGTTCCTGTTTTTATTCCAATATCCTTATTTGAATCCAGCATATATTGCAGTGTTCCTTGCGTTACTTGCGGTACACCAAAAGTATTTGTCAGCATTATTGGCGATTCGATTACCCCTAATTCATTAATTTGAATAAGACCCGCTGATTTGCCAAAGCCATTTATGACGTAGCTGGCGGCAGTCACTTTATGTTGAAACAAGTTTCCGCCGTGAGGTAAGATGGCCGTTACTCCTGTACAAGCATATTCTCCCTCATGTTGCAGCTCATAATCCAGTGTCACATGGCCAACCTTTACTCCCTCTATATCTGTTATGCAATTTTTCTTCCCCGTTGGA
>DAMDNS010000297.1:0-4191 GCA_032083605.1 Ureibacillus sp. | reverse complement strand
TGGAGGCACAACACCCATATTTCCTGCAACTGGCTCAACAATTATACCAGCAATTTGTTCACCAAATTTTTCAAAAACAACCTGCACTGCTTCTAAATCGTTATAAGCAACTGTCATCGTATTTTTTGCGATATCAGCAGGTACGCCAGGGCTATCCGGCAAACCGAGCGTCGCCACACCTGAACCCGCTTTGATCAATAAAGAATCTCCGTGTCCATGGTAAGAGCCCTCAAATTTCAAAATGATGTCTCTTCCAGTGTAGCCGCGTGCTAGACGCAATGCCGCCATTGTCGCTTCCGTTCCAGATGAAACAAAACGAACCATTTCAACTGAAGGAACACGGTCGATAACGATTTGGGCTAATTTATTTTCCAACAGAGTTGGCGCACCAAATGACGCACCTTTTGCAACCTGTTCTTGGATTGCTGCTACTACTTCTGGATGTGAATGACCTAAAATTAGTGGCCCCCAGCTTAAAACGTAGTCGATGTATTCGTTGCCATCGATATCTTTAATAATGGCACCCTTGCCAGACTCCATGAAGATTGGATCAGCATTTACTGATTTGAATGCGCGAACCGGACTATTTACTCCACCTGGCATTAAGTTAACAGCTTCTGAGAAAGCTTGAATTGATTTTTCGTATGTCATAATTATTTTTCCTCCAACCAACGAGCAACGTCTTTTGCATGATAAGTTAAAATCATATCTGCCCCTGCACGTTTCATACCAAGTAAAGTTTCCATAACAACTGGCTTTTCTTCGATCCAGCCATTTTGTGCGGCAGCTTTAATCATTGCATATTCACCTGAAACGTTATATGCCACGATTGGTAAAGTGTAGTTATTTCGAACATCACGAATGATATCCAGGTATGATAAGGCAGGTTTAATAATTAAGAAATCTGCACCCTCTTCAATATCGGATTCCGCTTCGCGGAATGCTTCTAAGCGATTTGCTGGGTCCATTTGATACGTTTTGCGATCACCAAATTGTGGAGCACCATCAGCAGCTTCACGGAAGGGACCATAATAAGCTGACGCGTATTTTACAGCATAGGACATGATTGGCACATCTTCAAATCCAGCTTCATCTAAAGCAATACGAATTGCTGCTACAAAACCATCCATCATATTTGATGGTGCGATAATATCTGCTCCTGCTTTTGCTTGTGATACAGCTGTACGCCCTAATACATCTAAAGAAGCATCGTTTAGAACTTTTTCGCCTTCAACCACTCCACAGTGACCATGGTCTGTAAATTCACATAGACACGTATCGGCAATGACGATTAGATCAGGATGACGCTCTTTAATTTGGCGAGTTGCTTTTTGAACAATTCCGTGATCATGGAATGCCCCAGTACCCACTGCATCTTTTTCTGCTGGCAAACCAAATAGAATGATTGCTGGAATCCCTAACTCAACCACTTCATCTACTTCTGCATTTAAAGTATCTAACGAAAATTGGAAAACTCCAGGCATAGAGCTAACTGGGTTCTTGATATTTCCGCCTTCCATTACAAAAATCGGATAAATAAAATCTTCTTTGTGTAAATAAGTTTCTTTAACCATTGAGCGCATAGCTTGTGATGAACGAAGACGGCGATGTCTTCTGAAATTAAGTTCTGTCATTTCTAGTTTCCTCTCTCATTCGAATTTCTTCTATAACCGCTAGCATCGTATAATTAGTAGGTTTATATGTAACTTGAGCTCCATAGTGCTCAATTCTAGCTGCTGTAATATGACCTATACTTGCATACTTTGCATTTCTCCACCCTACTACAGGAGCAATTTGCTTTGCAAACACATCCACAGCTGATGGACTGGCAAAAATAATGATAGGTGCATTTTTAGTTTGGATTAAGCGAATAAACGGTTCAATCGCAGACAGATTTTCATGTGTATCATAAACAGTCCATTCTGCTAGCTCAAAAGGCAGCCCACTTTTCAAAGTGTCTTTGGCTTTGCCGCCTCTTAAAAACAAACAGTTTGGACGACGGTTTCCTGCATGTTCAGGAAACTCTTTAACAAACACATCTGCACTAAAAATCGATGGCGTAAAGCTGATCTGGAATTCATTTTCCATTAGTAATTCCGCTGTCTTAGAACCTACTGCAGCAATTTTCCCACTAAAATCAGAAGGTTTCAACTGATGACGCTTGGCTTTCTCACAAAAAGCCTCCACTGCATTTTGACTCGTAAATATGAGCCAATCAAAATGCTGCGCTTCTTGTAATTTTTTCCTGTCATTCGCTTCAATAATTTCTGTTGTTTCAATTAAAGGATAAAATACTGCTTCTCCACCTAATGCCTCAATTTCAAAAAGGACAGCCGCTGTTTTGGATGAACCTGTTACAACGACTGTTTTCCCCTCAAGTGGTTTAAGCATTTTGTTCAGCCTTTACTTTTTGGATTAAATCAAAGGCCCCTTGTTCTGTTAAAATTTTTGCTACTTCTTTACCTAGCTCTTCAGGATTTGTTCCTGTTAATGTTTCTTTATAAATAACTGATGAATCAGGTGCTGCTACTAAACCAGTGAAAGTAATTTCATCTCCTTCAGTAGTTGCAAATCCAGCGATTGGAACTTGGCAGCCGCCGTCCATAGCAGCTAAAAATGCACGTTCTGTATGTGCTTCCTTCCAAGTGATTTCGTCTGTTAATTTTGCTAATTCAGCTAAAAGCTCTTTATCATCTTCACGGCATTCAATACCCAGTGTACCTTGTGCAACAGCTGGTAAACAGATATCTGTATCCAAATACTCAGTTACGACGTCATCATTCCAGCCAAGACGTTTCAGTCCTGCCGCCGCTAAAATAATTGCATCAAAGCCTTCGCTTTCCAATTTCGCCAAGCGTGTTTCCACGTTTCCGCGAATCCATTTAATTTCAAGGTCGGGTCTGGCTTTCAAAAGCTGTGCTCCTCTACGCAGCGAGCTTGTCCCGACAACAGCACCCTGTGGTAAATCCGAAAACTTCACATGACCATTTGAGATAAATGCATCTCTTGCATCCTCACGGGGAGGAATACAACCGATGACTAGGCCTTCTGGTAAAACTGCTGGCATATCCTTCATAGAGTGTACTGCAAAATCGATTTCTTTGTCATAAAGAGCTTGTTCAATTTCTTTAACAAACAGGCCCTTGCCACCCACTTTTGATAATTGAACGTCAAGGATGCGATCGCCTTTCGTCACAATTTCCTTCACTTCAAATTCAAAAGGAACACCTGCATTTTTTAATTCATTAATAAACCAGTTTGTTTGCGTTAATGCTAACTTACTTCTTCTTGACCCTACGATAATTTTTCTCATGATGAGCCTACCTTTCTATTCAAATGCAACTTTGCGTAACTTAGCGGGTGTAAAGACCCTGCTAAAAAAACTAGTACCAAATGTGGAAATTGGATAATTTACTTCCCAAAAAGAAATTAATGACAACGAGTAAAAATGTATAAATTTGTGCCCAAGCAAAATTTAATCCTGTTAATTTACCGCCGTGATGCAATACTAGAATAACTAAATAAATAATGGTAATTACAAAAGAACCCAAAATTTTAATGTCAAAAATAGATAATGCATCAAGCTTTAAGAACGCCCATTCCAGTCCCAGCAATAAACTGATAAAAATAATCGGTACCCCGACCAAGATCGAATAAAACATCCACCTGCTTGTTTGATGCAAATTCGGCAGTCTTGACCATAATTTTGTATATTTCTTCTGTTTTAATAATCTATATAAAATTAAATATAATACCGAGAAAACAAATGACAGAGAAAACGCTGCATAGGAAAGAATCGCAAAGGAGATATGAATGAACAGCATCTCTGATTC
Source organism: Ureibacillus sp. (assembly GCA_032083605.1). GTDB lineage: Bacteria > Bacillota > Bacilli > Bacillales_A > Planococcaceae > Ureibacillus. The sequence continues at coordinate 358 of DAMDNS010000297.1, read as the reverse complement.
AAGTGATTTCACCAGCGGATTTTCTACATGGTTTGGTGCAAATAAGTGAATTGTAACAAATATAAATCCTAATACATTAATAAAGAACACTGGTAAATCTACACGTGCAATACAATGTAGGAGAATTGAAATTGTCACAAGCAACCAAGCATAAAAATAAATCCCTTCTGTTAACGAAAGAATTGGAAACCTTCTTGTTTCAACAATATACAGTAAGAAGAATATGGTTTGTAATACCCATACAACGGAAATTAGCCAAAATCCAAATCGACGAATTTTTACACGTTTATAGAAAAAATCAATGAAATAAAATACAATTCCGGTCGCATAAAGTACAACCATTATTTCATAAAGCCTA
>DAMDNS010000296.1:0-4195 GCA_032083605.1 Ureibacillus sp. | reverse complement strand
TTTTTGGGACGAATTCATATTGTTACAGATTCAACTTGTGATTTAACAAAAGAAGAATTAATGGAACATGACATTAAAGTCGTACCTTTAACAATTCAAATTGATGGAAAAACCTATATTGATGGTCAGGATGTAGAACCTGTATCATTCCTGGACTTAATGAAAAATGCAAAGGAATTACCTAAAAGCTCCCAGCCAGCTCCCGGAAAATTCAAAGAATTATATGATGAATTAGGGGCTAATGGCGATCAAATAATATCGATTCACATGACTGGTTCAATGAGTGGCACGGTTGATTCCGCAAGACAAGCAGCAGAAATGAGTGATTCGGACGTAGCTGTGTTTGATTCACGTTATATCGCTGTCGGTTTAGCTATACAAATTCGTGAAGCCATTAAAATGCGTGACGCTGGCGCAACAGTCGAACAAATCATTGCAAGACTGGACGAAGTAAGAAAAAACACAAGATTATTTGTAGTGGTGGACAAACTAGATAACCTGATTAAAGGTGGGCGTATTGGAAAAGGTAAGGGGATGATCGGGTCCCTGTTAAATATCAAACCAATCGCAACACTTGACGACGGCTCTTACACACCAGTTGCAAAAGCAAGAAGCCATAAGCAGGTTGTTAGTTATCTATTTAAACAGTTCCAAGAGGATGTGGCGGGTAAAACTGTCAAAGCTGTGGGCATTTCTCATGCAGACGGGCTTGCAACACTTGGAAACCCGCTAATCGAATTAGTCCAATCAACGGGATTCCAGGATGTCGAAGTGAAATTCACATCTCCAATCATCAGTACACACACAGGTCCAGGAGCGATTGGATTTATTTATTTCGCGGAATAATAAGAAATCCTGTTATCATACTCATTAGTATCCACCAACAGAGTAGGTTCGTGAACACCCGCGCACCAACTAAGTTGTTCCGTACAATCCTTATAAGAGTGTAAGACAAGTCATCTTGCTCTTACGTTATATCAAATACTTATCATTTTCGCAATAAACCGGAGGGGAGACCCTTCGGTTTTTTCGTATCTTCCTCCTTCAATTTCTTCAATCATCGGGCTCCTCCCGGGATTCAACATGCATTGTTCATCCATTGATCCTTCATCTTCTTAATTATTCAACCATGCTAATTAAGCAGACGGGAAAATGGTAGCGTAGTTTGTATATGCTAGCCAAATCATTAATGATTGTTGATGGAAAATTTGTAGAACAATGTAAGAGATTGCTAAAGCCATCGTTAAGGGAATTGAAAATATTACCAGTTACTGATAGACTGAATCAGGTAGGAGGGGATATCAATGAACGACATATTTTCAATATTTTCGTTTGTTGCAGTAGTCATTTATTTTCTATCCAAACATAGTGAAGTTCATGCAAACCTAAATAAAATGCAAAAAATAGCCGTTTTAATCTCCTTTATCATTACAATGCTTATTTCAGGATATTCCATCTATTACGGTGCTTCATTCTTGACGCAAAATCTTCAAAATGGATTTCTTGTATTTATCATCCGAATCATTGTGGTTATGGTCATACTTTGGCTCGCTGCTTTTACTTGGAATAATATACTGCAAAAAATTACAAAGGGTATTTTTCCGGAAATTTGATATGTACTTCCGACCCGGATTATGTTATGAGACTTTGCTGTATAGGCTGGATACGGTTATTACTAGGAGTATGCTGAAAGGGAAACATTAGATTGAGGGAGGATAAAAATGGAACCAAAAGAGTTAAGCAAAATGAGATTAAAGCAAGTTGCTATGACAAATTGTCTCGTAATAACAACGTTACTAATCTTTTTTGTTCTGATTCATTTTTTTTACATAAAATTTGCAAGTTTCTTCTTAGTTCTTGGAGTAGTAATTTTGTTTCAAGCAGTTTTCGGATTTATAAAGGGTGACTCTACGAAATCGCTTATTCCCCTTTTTGAAAAAGTAGCAATCTATGAAAAGCAAAAAATGGGCAGGGAATGGTACAAACAACGCAAAGCCAGTTATATATGGAACTTGATATTAAGTGGCATAATGTTCTTGCAATTTTACTGGAATCGAAATTCAATAGATAATTTTTTTCAAATAGAGCCTGTTTTTATGTCCATCATGGTCTTTTTAGTCTTGATTTTAGTAAATGTTAGTTTGCTTATTCACTTTAGAAAGGTCGATCGATCCACCTCTGAATCAGATATGAAAGGATATACCTGGAAGTCAAATCTTATAGGCGTTGTTATAGGGATTGTATTCGCCATGGTAATAATTATAGTCACTTTTTCTTTGATAATCTCTGGAATCTAAAGTATAAGGATAAACAAGTTAAGAGGATGAAATTTGGATTTTGATTGGAGTGTAACTATGTTCAAGGATAGTACCCGATTTCCATTAATCTCTTTTGCGGTATTGACTTTGAATCAATTAATAATTAACAAGGATATTAGATGGATAGAAAATATAGGGGTATGTTTTGCAACACTTCTCATAATGCTGTTTTACAATTGGTCAAAAGTGCCATATAAATGGAATGGTTGAGGTAATTGATTAGACTTTGATTAGATCGTTATTGGCGATTTCTGAGTGTTTCAAAAGAAGTTTAGAATGAGGTAAAATCATATGGATTTAAGAGTACAGGAATTAATTGATATTACAAAAACTAAATTTGGATTAAACAACTATTATTTACAAGAACATCGGTTTTATCGGAGTGTAAATAGCTTCAATGAGACGATTTATACATTATCCCTGGAATGGTTCCCTAATCATGCTGTACCAGAAGAGGATGGTTCAAATCCCGACGGAACAGCAAGCATTGAGATAAACCTAAAAAGTCGTAAATTTGAACGTGTTATTTTTGTAATGGGTAAGTCCTATTCAGAGGGCGGGATTATGTTCAGTAATCTTATTAAGGAAGACATTATAAAATGGGTTGAAGCTGAAACAGGATTTACGTATGGGGAACAGTTCCGTTTGAAAAGAGAAGATGAAGGAGAATTCAATTTTATAGCATGCATCGATGGCATTGCTGTTTCACCGCCAGGATATATTGATATCGAGTTTAATCAGGAAGGGAAACTCACTTTGTTTTCAATTTCGGGTCAATTTCCTTCAAAAGAGCTGATTAAAGTAGAAAAATATGCCCTTTCACTTGAGCGATTAGATCATTTGGAAAAGGAACAATTAAAATTGGTTGAATATCCTTCCTATGAACAGAAAAAAATATACCCTATATATGCAATGGAAGAGATTTTTGTTGCAAATGATGGAGCAACAACCATTCCGTTTGGAATTTTTGCAAATGGAAGTTATTTTTTGAAAATGGATCAAACAATTCTTTGGGATGAACCAATGATGAAGAAGCCCTTTGAACGAAAAATGATAAATTGGATTGAAGATATTAGTGCAGAACAAGCATTTTCATGTGAACCTTCTCCTGATTCATTCCCAATTACAAAAGTAGAACAAGAAAAATGTATGATGGCAGTAGAGAATCTTTTGCGGCAGGAGTATCCAAAGGAATCAGGATATTGGGTGTTAAAAGAAATTTATCGTGACAAAGGGTATATTCACGCTACTTTGAAAGCAATTAAACAGGACTATCGTATGTTTCAGAGGAAAATAAAGGCTTGGATCGATCCAAAGAGTTTTCAAGTTGTAAATTACATGGATAGTAAACTAATATTAAAAACCTTTGACGACTTTCAAGCTCCTGATCAAGTAAAAATCACAAAAGAAGAGGCGTATGAAAAACTTAAAAGTTTGTTCGAGTTAAAACCATATTATGTATATGACTTTAAACAAAAACAATATATCTTATGTGGAAAATTGGATTGTCAATTTGGGTTGAACGCATCAAACGGAGAAGTGATAGCGTTAGATGATTTGTAATTGTACCATGTAAGAATATACTAAATGGGTTGGTGCACCTATTTATGGAAATCAAGTTATCCCTAATTGATTTAATTGCCAAACTTGATTTATGACAAAACGATCGAATAATCCGTCAGTGAAAAGTGTCGAATTCCTTATCAATTAAGGGGTTGGCACTTATTTTGATTGGCAAAGAATGGAGAACATAGTACATATCAAAAATGATGAAAATTTTCATGAAATAATGAAAATACTTTTTGAATAGCTATCTAAGTACTGTTTGCTCTCATATACTATATTTAAGGAGAAGAATATCTTTTTCGATTTATAAA
>DAMDNS010000295.1:0-4209 GCA_032083605.1 Ureibacillus sp. | reverse complement strand
TAAGTGAAAATGTGTAGTCGCCAGTATTAAATCATGCATGCCATGCTGAATTTGAGTCATTTCTTCCAGCAAATTTCGTTGGTGATGGTTATAGAATAGCAGGAGACTACCAGCAACAAAGCGCTGGTCATCCTCCCATAATTGTTGAATAAGGGCATCACGAACCAAATCACGAACCGCCTTCGAACGATTTTCATACCCTCTTTGCTGCACGTAATGGTCAAATTTCCGAAGTAAATTTCCCTCCATCGAAACGCCAAATCTCTTTAAAATAGAATCTTGTATATTAACCACCACATTTCCTATAGTAGTGACACAATATTCCGAATTCGTAGCACGTAGCTACAAAAAAATAAGGAAACTACTATGTCACCCTTTTCTCCAATTTATTGTTTGTATATTGCTTGTTTGCTCCATTACAAAGCTCTCACACTCTGAAAATATCTTTTCAATAACTGTTGTACTATTGGCCAGGATTCTTAAAGAAATGCCCTTTATGCTTAATGAGCTCACTCCAATACGAGAAACTGAAGTGTAGCCAGAAAGCTTTCTTCTTATTTCCTCAATTAACTCTTCACTTATTTTTGGATGTATGAAGAATAATGTACCGATATGTGTAAAGCCCTCCAGGTTCATAAGCTTGTCCATTAGTTCATCGGGCCGCAGGAGTAAATGATCATAAACCTTTAATGAGCCGTCAACAAATATTTTCATTTTCGATTGGGCTTTCTTATACTGAAAGAGTTCCCCATCATCTGCCCAGCCTGGAGTAATGATATCGGTATAATAAAATGTTGCAGTCGAACTCATGTGAACGTTTGTTATTTGCGTAAAGCTGGCTTCTTTATAAAGAATTAGCGAATCCTGTTTAACGAATAATTCACTGCCATCCTTCAAATAATAGTCCATTGTTTGATTAACGCCGAACTTTGGTGATTTATAGACCTTCGTTGAGGCTTGGGTCGTTAAAGCCAGGCGCGAGAATTCATCTACTACAATTTCTGTTTTATAGGAATCACCATCGACATAACCACCACCAACATGAATAAGGGTCAGCAAGGGGAGGTCACTTTCCAAATAAGTGGGTCTTGTTATTTTCAAAACTCCATCAAAAAAGCTATTGGTAACAACGGATTTTTCTCGCTTCTTCCCTACTTCCAATTGCAGAAAGCCTGTGTACGTCATGCCTCTAATCCAGCCAAGAATGCTTCTTTACGAATCCACTCCACGACATCAGCTACACCAGTGCCATCCTTTAAATTTGTAAAGATAAATGGCTTATTACCACGTGTTGTTAAAGTATCTCGTTTCATCACTTCCAGATCCGCACCAACATATGGAGCCAAGTCAATCTTATTAATAATAAAAAGATCCGACTTAATCATTCCTTGTCCACCTTTTCTTGGGATTTTTTCACCTTGCGCTACATCAATAATGTAGATTGAAAAATCTACCAGCTCTGGAGAGAACGTTGCGGCCAAGTTATCTCCGCCACTTTCCACAAAAATCAACTCCAGATTTGGGTGACGGTCAGTTAATTCTTCAATCGCAGCAAAATTCATCGATGCATCTTCCCGAATTGCTGTATGTGGGCATCCACCTGTCTCAACACCAATGATTCGATCTTCCGGAAGTGCACCGTTTTTTATCAAAAATTGAGCGTCTTCCTTCGTATAAATATCATTCGTAATAACAGCCAGCTCTAAATCTTCCATTAGGGCTCTTGTCAATTTATCAACCAATAATGTTTTACCGGCTCCAACCGGTCCACCAATTCCAATACGTATTGCCTCACTCATGCTAAATCTTCCTTTCTTTTTTAAGGGTTATAGTTTTATGACATAAATAATCGTACTGTTAGTTGCTCATGCATCATTTGGGCAATTTCCAAGCCTGGAGCTGAGGCACCAAATTCCTCTTTTGAAAGCTCCATAATCGAGCTTACCTGTTGTTCCAGAAATGGTTGAATCTCATGAACCAGCTTTTGTCCCACTGTCTGACCCAGCGGGATACCCCTTACTCCGTTTTGAATAAGAGAAGTAGCCGTAGCAAATAGGTAAACAGATAATGTAGTAGGTAAATCCACTTTTAACGATTTACACAGGATGGCAAACAAAATGGAATTATGCCCATGCTGTTCCTTTGCTTTAATCTTCGCCTCATATTTTTTTAGAATTTCAATATCATAAAGTTGGTTAAACACTTTTGCTAGCTGACGACCAACCCATTTATTGCCCTCTCTCGTTTCCTTTGAATTCGAGAGAGCAAAAAGTTCCTGATCGAGTTCCCAAATTCGCTCAACATCCCCATTATTGATAGCTTCATATGCTAACCGGCATGCCATTCCATCCGTATAGACAAGCTGGGTATGCAAATATTGCTGTAGGGCAAATAGAAATGTCTCTCCATTGGTTATTTTTCCTTCCTGCATATAGGTTTCTAACCCAAAGGAATGTGAAAAGGCCCCTGACGGAAAATTCGAATCGCAAATTTGAAGAAGGTGAAACAACTGGCTTGTCCCATTAATCATGCGAATGCCCGATATGTTTGAATGCTTCTTTCATCTTTCTCTTTTCACAAACAAAAGGAACGGCTAGCTCATTTAATAATCTTTCAACCAAATAATCATATTGAACAATCATTTCATCATTCTCAAATTGCGCTGGAAGGTGTCGATTTCCCAACTGATGGGCGATTTCACCCATTTGTTTAATGCTTGTTGGCAGAATCACGATCACTTCATCTTCAATTACACTGACGATGATGGAGTTTTTATCATCCTGATATAAAATATCGCCGTCCTTTAATTCCTTGACGCCACTCAAACGGATTCCAAGCTCTTTCCCATGATCGGTTTTTACACGTTGAATCTTTTTCAATAAATCATCGCTATGCAAATAAACGCGCTCGATATGATGTGGCGCTTTTTCTAATTCCTTTACGTTTCCTACTACTTTTTCAATAATCATTCTCTTCACCTCTATATAGTCTGGTTAAAATAAAAAGTATCTTTGTGCCAATGAAACCTTCTCATCCGGCTCACAAGTAATCAATTCGCCGTTGACCTTCACTTCATACGTTTGTGGGTCAACTTCAATTTCCGGTGTTTCTCCGTTAAAGATCATATCTTTCTTCGTTAGCTTCCGAATGTTTTTCACAACAGCTATCTTCTTTTCCAGGCCCAGCTTTTCATGGACCCCCTGTTCAAATGCAGCCTTTGAAAGGAATGTAATGGAAGTAGCATTTTTTGCTTTACCGAAACTCGCAAACATTGGTCGATATAGACTTGGCTGCGGTGTTGGTATTGAAGCGTTCGGGTCTCCCATTACACTCCAGGCAATCATGCCTCCCTTTACAATTAATTCTGGCTTTGCACCAAAAAAGCTTGGATTCCACAATACAAAATCAGCGAATTTTCCGACTTCTATGGACCCCACATAGTCTGATATCCCATGAGTAATCGCCGGATTAATGGTATATTTTGCTATATACCTTTTTACTCGGTAATTATCATTTTCCTCACCTTGCATTAATTCTCCACGCTGTCTTTTCATCTTATCTGCAGTCTGCCAAGTCCTCGAAATTACTTCTCCTACTCTTCCCATAGCTTGAGAATCAGATGAAATAATACTAAAGACACCTAGATCGTGCAGAATATCCTCTGCTGCAATCGTTTCCTTTCGAATCCTCGAATCGGCAAACGCCAGATCCTCAGGAACTGATGGATCCAAATGGTGACAAACCATGAGCATATCCAGATGCTCGGCAATCGTGTTTACCGTATAGGGTCTTGTTGGATTCGTTGATGATGGAAGAATGTTTGGATAAGAAGCTGCTTTAATAATATCCGGTGCATGTCCACCTCCTGCTCCTTCCGTATGGTAGGTATGGATTACGCGACCATTAATTGCTCTAAGGGTATCCTCAACAAACCCACCTTCGTTTAACGTATCCGTATGGATTGCTACTTGAATATCGTATTGATCTGCAACGGTTAGCGCCTTATCAATATTCGACGACGTTGTACCCCAATCCTCATGAAGCTTCAGTCCGATAGCACCTGCTTCAATTTGCTCGATTAACGCATCTTCACTTGAGGAATTTCCTTTTCCCAAAAAGCCGAGATTCATCGGAAATTCCTCAGCCGCTTTTAACATCTGATGAATATGCCATTCCCCCGGGGTACAAGTTGTTGCATTCGTTCCTGTA
>DAMDNS010000294.1:0-4242 GCA_032083605.1 Ureibacillus sp. | reverse complement strand
CTTAATGGCTCTATGGACAGCTATCCTGAGGGATGATGTGAAATCTGTCGTTACATGGGCTGGCGTGTCAGATGTTACTTCGATGTATATGGAACGAGTGGACATGCGCAGAACATTAAAAAGGATTATCGGCGGATCTCCAAACAAAGAGCAGGAAAAATATGATGAACGAAACCCGATTTTAAAGGCGAATATGATCAATGCACCAGTGCTAATCATCCATGGAACTGAGGACGAGAATGTAAGTATTGAACAAAGCTACGATTTAGAAAAAGCCTTAATAAAAGAGAAAAAACAGGTTGAGACATGGTTCTCCTCAGGTTTGACACATTATTATCCCCCACAGGTGAACAGACAAACCGTAAAAGCTTTATGTGATTGGATAAAGATGAAATAATAAAAGCAGACGTTGTTTTTGTAAAATGTCCCCTATAAGATAGACACTAAATAAGTCTATCTTATAGGGGATTTTTCGTGGAGTGAGGTCCTGATCTGTTAAATAGACGGAAAAATTCCGCTTTATTTGAAAATTATATAAAAAATAGCTCGAATAGACGGAGATATTCCGTCTATCGAACCGAAAAATGAGAAAATGAAGGATTTTTCTATGCATAGTCGGAAATTCTACCCTTATTAACCCCAGATAAGAGGTCCATACTTCATATAACCGGAAAAATTCCGTTTATTTTACTATTGTGGAGAAATTGTTTAGTCTCTTGATGCAAAAAAGGCTAATCGCAAAAAGCATTTGCGATTAGCCAGGTTTTCTTCTATTTTAAGCTAAAGGTCCACCTTGTTTCAGAATATCTTCCGAAACGTTAGAGAACTTTGTGAAGTTTTCTTTGAACAGGTTTGCTAAGAATTGAGCTTTTTGATCGTAAGCTTCTTTATCAGCCCATGCATCACGTGGATTTAATACTTCGCTTGGTACACCTTCCACTGAAGTAGGGATGTGCAAGCCGAAGATTGCATCTTGAGTTGTTTCTACATCGTTCAGTTTACCATCAATAGCTGCACGAACCATCGTACGAGTATAAGCAAGCTTCATACGGCTTCCTACGCCATATTCTCCACCGATCCAGCCAGTGTTTACCAAGAATACTTGTGAGCCGTGCTCATCAATTTTTTGTCCTAACATTTCTGCATAACGAGTAGCAGGAAGTGGCAAGAATGGTGAACCGAAGCATGTAGAGAATACTGGCTCAGGAGATGTAACACCGCGCTCTGTACCAGCTAATTTTGATGTGAAACCACTTAAGAAGTGATACATCGCTTGTTCTTTAGTTAACTTACTGATTGGAGGCAGCACACCAAAAGCGTCAGCAGTTAAGAAGACGATAGTTTTTGGGTGACCTGCAACCGAAGGCATTACAATATTATCGATAAAGTGAATTGGATATGCAGCACGCGTATTTTCTGTTAGTGAACTATCATCGTAATTCGGAATGCGAGATTCTTTATCAACCACAACGTTTTCTAACACTGTACCAAAGCGAATTGCATTATAAATTTCCGGCTCTTTTTCAGCGGAAAGATTGATTGTTTTTGCGTAGCAGCCACCTTCAATGTTGAATACACCATTATCTGACCAGCCATGCTCGTCATCACCGATTAATTTACGGTTGCTATCTGCTGATAACGTCGTTTTACCAGTACCAGATAGACCGAAGAATAATGCTACATCTCCAGCTTCTCCTACGTTTGCAGAACAGTGCATGGAGAAGATATCATTCTCGGGTAGAAGGTAGTTCATAATACCGAAGATTGATTTTTTCATTTCTCCAGCATATTCAGTACCACCGATTAAGATAATTTTCTTTTCTAATGAAACGATGATAAATGTTTCGGAAGCTGTTCCATCAACAGCAGGGTCTGCTTTAAAGTTTGGAGCTGATACAATTGTGAATTCTGCAATATGAGCAGCTAACTCTGTTTCAGTTGGACGGATGAATAATTGATGACAGAAAAGATTATGCCATGCGTATTCGTTAATTACTTGAATTTGAAGCTGTGAATCTTTGTCTGCTCCAGCATATCCTTTGAATACAAATAACTCATCTTTTTCTTTTAAATAGTTGACAACCTTTACATATAAATTATCGAACACTTCAGCAGAAATCGGACGGTTAACATTACCCCAGTCGATTTTGTCTTTTGTGCTTTCTTCTTCTACGATATATTTATCTTTAGGAGAACGACCAGTATATTTGCCTGTTTCAGCACATAATGCACCATCAACAGTTAGAGTAGCTTCTCCACGTTCTGTAGCTTTTTCCACTAATTGTGGTACGGATAATTGAATTTTAATATTTTCGCCGTTTAATAATTCCTTCAGCTCATTCGCAATTTCTACTGAATTCATCGATTAAATACCATCCTTTTTATAGAATTCCCAAAGTCATGGGAGGTTTGATTATTTTCAAAATTAGTATAACACATTGAATTAATTAGTCTATACTAATCCAAAAATTATTTTTAAATTTTTAAACTTTAATAGATTTATTCAAAAACGATTGACAAGCGCCTATTCATTACGTAAGATGTAAACTTGAACGGATACTCTTATCCCGAGTTGGTGGAGGGTCAAGGCCCTATGAAGCCCGGCAACCTGCATATGATGCGATGGTGCCAACCTGATGCAAGGGAATACCCTTGAACGATAAGAGTGAAAGGTAATGTTATGAAATTACAATTCCTTTTACTCATGTGCTTCACTAGAGTAAAAGGAATTTTTTTTTCAAATTAGAACACAATGATAAGGATAGCAATTCTTTCTATTTTTATCTGTGCCTTTCTAAATCCATGTATTGTGAATAGACCGTATTTACATTTTAGAATGTAGTTTTAATATGTCCAGTATTTTCGATTTAAATAAGAAGAATTACTGAGACATCTGTTAGGCTAAAAAATGTTCAGTTAATGTTTTATACTTAATAATAAAGCATTAATATAAATTTTCCTACCTAATGAAGTAAAAAAAATAGGAAATGCCTGAACATATTTAAAAGGTAACGGCTGAAATACCGATCTCACTAGAACGGGTTTAACATGGATAATGAGTACCGTATCAACAACGAGAAATGTTCTCGCTATATATTTAGGAGGAAACAAAATGACAAACCGTCGACTGTTTACATCAGAAAGTGTAACAGAAGGGCACCCAGATAAGATTTGTGACCAAATTTCTGATGCCATTTTAGATGCAATTTTACGTGAAGACCCAAACGCTCGTGTAGCTTGTGAAACAACAGTTACAACTGGTTTAGTGCTAGTTGCAGGAGAAATTACAACTTCAACATATGTAGATATTAAAGGGATTGTACGAGATACAGTTGCTGAAATTGGTTATACTCGCGGAAAATATGGTTTTGATGCAGAGAACCTTGCAGTATTAGTTGCTATTGGCGAACAATCTCCGGATATCGCTCAAGGTGTTGACCAAGCTTTAGAAGCTCGTGAAGGTTCTATGACTGATGCAGATATTGAAGCAATAGGAGCGGGTGACCAAGGCTTAATGTTTGGTTTTGCATGTAATGAAACACCCGAGCTTATGCCTCTTCCAATCAGTCTTGCACATCGATTAGCTCGTCGCTTAACAGAAGTGCGTAAATCGGAAGAACTAACTTACCTGCGCCCAGATGGCAAAACTCAAGTAACTATTGAGTATGATGAGGAAAACAGACCTGTTCGTGTAGATACAATTGTTATTTCGACTCAGCATGATGAAGAAGTAACATTAGAGCAAATTCACGAAGATATTAAAGAAAAGGTTATTAATGCAGTGGTTCCGCAAGAATTAATCGATGCAAACACAAAATACTTTATCAACCCAACTGGCCGTTTCGTAATCGGTGGACCTAAAGGTGATGCAGGTCTAACTGGCCGTAAAATCATCGTTGATACTTACGGTGGATATGCACGTCACGGTGGCGGTGCATTCTCTGGTAAGGATGCAACAAAGGTTGACCGTTCTGCGGCCTATGCAGCAAGATATGTAGCGAAGAATATTGTTGCTGCTGGTCTAGCTGAGCGTGCTGAAGTGCAATTGGCTTATGCGATTGGTGTTGCTCGTCCAGTATCTATCTCGATCGATACTTTCGGAACTGGCGTTGTGAAAGAAAAGCAATTAGTAGAGTGGGTAAATGAATTATTCGATTTACGTCCGGCGGGCATTATTAAAATGCTGGATCTACGTAGACCAATCTACAAGCAAACAGCAGCTTATGGTCACTTCGGTCGCAC
>DAMDNS010000293.1:0-4251 GCA_032083605.1 Ureibacillus sp. | reverse complement strand
TTATCCTTTTTTAATTCGTTTAGGGGTTCAAACAGAGGATGGGAAAGTAAAGAAACAAAAGTATGATAAGTTCAAACAAATCAATCGTTTTGTTGAATTCATCCATGATTCACTGGAACACCTGCCAAAGAATCGTCAAATTCGAATACTCGATTTTGGTTCAGGCAAATCCTATTTAACATTTGCTCTTTATCATTATTTAAAAGTTGAGAAGGGGCTGGATATTCGCGTTACTGGGCTGGATTTGAAAAAAGAAGTGATTGAAGAGTGTAACCGAATAGCGCAAGATTTAAATTATGACCAGCTGGAATTTTTAGTTGGGGATATAAATGACTATAATGATGAAAATTCAGTGGACATGGTTGTAACTTTACATGCTTGTGATGTTGCAACAGATATGGCATTGGCGCGTGCAGTAAAATGGGGAGCTAAAGTAATTTTAAGTGTTCCATGCTGCCAGCATGAACTTAATCGCCAGCTCGAATCCCCTGCACTAAACATCATGACTCAGCATGGATTAATAAAGGAACGCTTCGCTTCCCTTGCAACCGATTCAATTAGAGCCGAAATATTAACACTTGTTGGATATGAGACACAAATTCTAGAATTTATCGATATCGAGCATACACCAAAAAACATTTTAATCCGTGCTTATTTCAATGGCAAAAAGCCTTCAGGAGAGCAAATTGAACGATACCATGCATTTACAAGATTTTTAAATGCAAAACCATTTTTAGAAAATGAATTAAAACAATATTTTTAGAATTTTTCATAATATAACATACACTCGGCAAGTATATTAGGTAAGATTATTTCTTATTTTTTAATATGCTTGCCGTTAATTTTGTCCAAATTTTTACAGAAAATACAAGTGTATACCAACAATTGTTACGGCAATGTAAATTTTGTTTAATTCAAGTTAAATTATGTATTGATTTTTAAAATATTTTGATATGATGATTTAGGTTTAATTTAACTTATTTAATACACACGTATATCAGGGGGCAATTCCATGTTTAGTTCAAGAAAATCAGATCCATTTTTCTCATCTTTACACAAGATCGCTGAAAATATGAGAGAAGCTGTACATTACGCTAGAGATTTCAAGATTGAATCTGTTGCTGATTTAAAAGAGCTTAGCGTTAAAATGAAAAAATACGAAACAGATGGCGATCATTTAATTCATGAGTTAATCGTGATGTTAAACAAATCCTTCATGACACCTATTGAGCGTGAAGATATTTTAGCATTAGCCAACAAAATGGATGATGTCTTAGATGGAGCAGAGCATTGTGTAGCCCACTTTGAAATGTTCTCATTTACTGATATTGACGATTCAATGAGAAAATTCTTTGAATATATTTCAAAAAGTGCAGATGAAATTGTTGCTGCAACTGACCTTTTAAATAAAAAGGATCTAATTGCTATGCGGAAGCACATTATCCTTATCAAGGACTATGAGCGTGAATGTGATGAAATTTCCCGTTCATCAACAAAACAATTATTCTTGAAGGAAAAGGATCCAATCCGTTTAATTAAAATGCGCGACATCTATGATCAACTGGAAGAAATTGCAGACTCATGCCAGGATGTAGCCAACACTTTAGAAACAATTATTATGCGTAACGCGTAAGATCAGGAGATTTATAAATGGACATTATATTAATACTGACAATATTAGTCGTAATTTTTGCATTAGCATTCGACTTTATTAACGGTTTCCATGATACAGCAAACGCAATTGCTACTTCTGTTTCTACTCGTGCGTTACCACCGCGTGTTGCTGTATTAATGGCGGCTATCATGAATTTTATTGGGGCAATTACATTTGTTGGCGTTGCTAAGGCGATTGCCAAAGATATCGTTGACCCTTTTGCATTAAACACAACAGTAGATGATACAACGGGAACAGTCGTTCTTTTAGCAGCCTTGCTTTCTGCTATTACATGGAACTTACTAACATGGTACTTTGGAATACCATCAAGTTCTTCGCATACTTTAATCGGCTCCATTGCCGGTGCTGCAATTGCTGCAGCTGGCTTCAGCATTTTAAATTACGGTGGCTTCACGAAGGTATTAATCGGTTTAGTAGCTTCACCATTCTTGGCTTTAGCTATTGGATTTATCTTTATGTCTGTATTTAAAGTACTGTTCAAGAACCTAAATCTCTACCGAACGAACAAGGGGTTCCGGTTTGTGCAAATTATTACTGCAGCTATACAATCCTTTACTCATGGTACAAATGATGCTCAGAAAGCAATGGGGATTATTACAATGGCATTGATTGCTGCAGGTTTACAAACAGATGATGAAGTGCATGAATGGGTTCGAATTGCCTGTGCCATCGCTATGGGTCTTGGTACTTCGATTGGTGGTTATAAAATCATCAAAACCGTTGGCGGTAAAATCATGAAAATTCGTCCTGTAAACGGTGTAGCTGCTGATTTGGCTTCTGCATCAATCATTTTCGGGGCTACTGTCATTCATCTACCAGTTTCAACAACACATGTAATTTCTTCAGCAATCATGGGGGTAGGTTCTGCCCAACGTGTTAAAGGAGTTAAATGGGGAGTTGCTCGGAAGATTGTCCTTACTTGGCTGATCACAATGCCAATTTCGGCTGTCATCGCTGGAATTTTCTTCTTAATATTAAATCTATTCTTTTAATTCATAGAAAAAGGAGATGTCTCATTTATATTGAGGCATCTCCTTTTTTCACATTTCTATAAAGGAAGTATTGTCGTCATTAAGTACCGCGCTAGACAGTGCTGCTTCCTCGTTATTTGTCTTAGGCTCATAGGTAGCAAAGAAAATATTCATTACTACTACGATTAATATACAAACTAAAATTATGAATCCAACAAAGTAAATTGCTACCTTTTTTCCATTCATCTCTAAGCTACTCCCTTATTTCTTCGGTTTAAAGCCTTCTTCAAGCAAATACTCTACTGCAGCTTCCCGTGTTCCAAAAGTCTCTTCTAAATTACCTTGAAAGTAAATATTCCAGTCGCGTCTATGATGTCTTAGCTCTAAAATTACACCCTCTCGCGATGACCAATTCTCAATAACCGGGATATCCATGTCCTCAGACAAGAAATCAATGGCATCGCTAATAATTTCGCGTAATGCCGCCTCATCAAAATCACGAATATTGACTAAGCCCTTTTTGGTAGCCATTTGGTCGTATTTTAATAAATCGCCGACATACACAAAACCGTTTCCATTTGGATGCAGTTTCTCCACCACAATTGTTTTTTCATATAAACTGTCTTCAAAATGATAATTTAATCGCTTCATGGAAATTTCCTTTTTTGTTAGCTCTGGAAACGATTCAATAATTGCCTGTTTTTGTTCAAATGATAGCATGAAATATGCGAACTCCTTTATTCTTCAAAATATCGATATATACTCAATTTACTAGTACTACAATACACTAAAACGAAACACAGTACACCACTTATGGTATACTGCGTATCGTTTCATTGCTTTTAGACTGATTTTGTCGCTGCTTCTTTTATCTTTTTGCGTTCCTCATATATATTTTTCACTATCGCTTTTATAACTGCATACGTTGGAATCGCAATAATGATGAATAAAAAACCGCCAATATTTCCAGCTGCCAATACAATCGTTATAACCGTTAATGGATGGACATCCAATGATTTCCCCATAATATTCGGGGTGATTAAATTACTCTCCAATTGTTGAGCAACTAATGTAATGACAGCCACCCACACTACTAGAATAGGGTCCTGGATAACAGCAATAACAAGTGCCGGTGCTAACGAAATCCATGGTCCTATAAAGGGAATCATATTCATAAAGAACGCGAAAAGTGCAAGTAAGAGTGCATATTCCAAATCGATAATCAGATACCCGATGTACATCATTGCAGCAAGAATAAGACTAATCAGCACCTGACCTTGTACATAGTTTCTTAACACTGTATCAATATCGGCCAATGTCTCTTTCACCCAGGTACGTCTTTCGCCTGCAAAAATATTATAAATATTAGGCGCAAATTTCTCATGATCCTTCAGCATGTAGATAAAGAAAAATGGGACTAATATTAAGGTGAAAGTTGCTGAAACCGTCCCACTTATAATGTTAACAATGTACTTACTACCCGTCATCATGATATCCTGGATCGAGCTTGAAACAGAATTCACAAAGGTTTCCACTTGGGGCGGTAGATTATCTTTGTTTTTTTCAACAAAGTCGGCAGCATCCATAATCTTATCTTCAATGTAA
>DAMDNS010000292.1:0-4300 GCA_032083605.1 Ureibacillus sp. | reverse complement strand
TCAACGTAAAGCGTTATTACGTGATTTAGCTACTGACTTAATCATTAACGAACGCATCGAAACTACTGAAGCACGTGCGAAAGAATTACGTTCTGTAGTTGATAAAATGATTACTTTAGGTAAACGTGGAGATTTACATGCTCGTCGTCAAGCGGCTGCATTTATCCGTCGTGAATTAGTAACAACTACTGATGCTGAAGGTAACGAAACAACTTCATTTGCACTTCAAAAGTTATTTAATGATGTTGCACCACGTTACGCTGAGCGTCAAGGTGGTTACACTCGTATCCTTAAAGTAGGACCTCGCCGTGGTGACGGTGCACCTGTAGTAGTAATCGAATTAGTTTAATATTTGATTTTCTAGTTAACAGGTAGGAGGGTGTCCGGTTCACCGGTTGAACCCGGACCCCTCCATTTTAATACTATGATTTATACGACAATAAAATGGCTTGAGCGTTATAATGAGCGGGTCACTTCTAAGTGATGGCGTCTCGTCTAGCTCTCCGCACCTCATTCATAAAGAATACGGAAATGAGCAGCCGTGTTCTTGCTAAAAATGTAGACTTAAAGCGCATTTCTCTGAATGAGGTGCGCGCTTTTTTATTTATTTAAAAATGGCAAGATAACCTCTTGCTGTTTTTTCATATACAAAAATAATGTATGTTTTAATCAGGTGCAGCAATGATTTATAAACGTACCTTATTTTTATATATGACGTTATATGAAATGGTAGCATTGGAATGTAAAACAGTGTAATTTAGTTAGTAGAGACAGAGAGGAGCAAGTTCAAGTGACCGAGATTTTATCGTTTAATCATGTAAGTTTTTCATATACACCCGATAACCCGGAGCATAGAAAAGCAGTTCAGAATGTTTCTTTTTCGATTAATGAAGGAGAATGGATTGCAATTGTGGGGCATAACGGTTCTGGGAAATCAACGATGGTCAAGCTAGTTAGCGGATTACTCTTTCCACAAGAAGGAGAAGTTCGCGTGATGAGAAATGTTTTAACCGAAGAAAATTTATGGGAAACCCGTTCAAATATCGGTATGGTTTTCCAAAATCCTGATAATCAATTTGTAGGTGCTACTGTACAAGATGACGTAGCCTTTGCTTTAGAAAATAGTGGAGTACCATATGAAGAAATGGTGGAACGTGTTCATTCCTCACTGGCACAAGTGAAAATGGACAAGTTTTTAAACCATGAGCCTCACCATTTATCTGGTGGGCAAAAACAGCGAGTGGCCATTGCAGGTGCGCTTGCGATGCGACCAAAGCTTTTAATCCTGGATGAGGCAACCTCTATGCTCGACCCTCAAGGGCGTGACGAGGTATTAAAAACAGTGCGTGCGCTGCGAAAAGAAATTGGCTTAACAGTTCTTTCCATTACACACGATGTAGAGGAAGCGCTTTATGCGGACCGTGTCCTATTTATGAACGATGGGAAAAAGTATGCAGAGGGCACACCCTCTGAAATCTTTGCACTTGGTGATAAGTTAGTTGAATTTGGCCTGGAGCTGCCTTTTGCTATGCGTATGACACAGCTATTCCAGGAAAATGGTGTGTTATTGGAAGGACAACATATGACAGAAGAAGAGTTGGTGAATGATCTATGGACATCAAACTTCAACAAGTAAGCTATGCATATTCAATGGGGACACCCTTTGAGAAATATGCTTTATTTGATGTTGATTTAGCAATCCCCCATGGAACGTATCAGGCGATTATAGGACATACGGGATCGGGTAAGTCTACTATCCTTCAACACTTTAATGGTCTCTTGAAGCCATCCAAAGGACAAGTACATATTGGCGATCGTGTTATTATAGCTGGAAAGAAAGCTAAAGAATTAAAGCCGGTTCGTCAAAAAGTAGGCATTGTTTTTCAGTTCCCAGAGCACCAATTATTTGAAGAGACAGTTTTAAAGGATATTATGTTTGGGCCCATGAATTTTGGCGTATCCGCACAGGTGGCAGAACAACGTGCACGCGAATTGATTAACTTAGTGGGCTTGCCAGAGGACGTTTTAGAGAAATCGCCCTTTGACCTATCAGGCGGGCAAATGCGCCGTGTAGCGATTGCTGGGGTGCTTGCAATGGATCCTGAAGTGATTGTATTGGATGAGCCAACAGCTGGACTTGATCCAAGAGGGCAAAAAGAGATAATGGACATGTTTTATGGGCTTCATAAAGAACGTGGGTTAACGACAATCCTGGTGACCCACAGTATGGAGGATGCTGCAAAATACGCGGATAATATTGCGATTATGCATGAAGGACGTTGTGTTTTAAGCGGAACCCCTCGAGATATATTCTCGGATGCGGATACTCTTGAGAAATACCGTTTAGAGCTGCCTCATATTGTTCGTTTCCAAAGAAAGATTGAGAAGCTAACGGACAAGTCGCTTTCTAAAATCTGTTTGACAGAGGAAGAGCTTGCGGCTGAAGTGGCACATGCCTTACGAAAGGGGCGTGATGGCCAATGATGGAAAAAATGATATTTGGTCGTTATATTCCTGGTGATTCATTCGTACATCGACTAGATCCGCGTTCTAAGCTTATTTTTGTATTTGCTTTTATTGTAGTAGTGTTTTTAGCGAATAATATCGTTACATATGCTTTACTATTAGCATTTACTTTATTTGTAATACTAATGTCTCGCATTCGCTTATACTTTTTAATCAACGGTTTAAAGCCTGTTATAATTTTGTTAGTATTTACGTTCCTTATCCATATTTTCTTTACGAGAGAAGGAGACATTCTCTTTGAGCTAGGCTTCTTCAGGGTCTATGAGGAGGGCTTGCGACAAGGGATTTTTATCTCGATTCGATTCCTTGTGCTTGTATTCATGACGTCCATTTTAACGTTAACAACTTCACCAATTTCCATAACGGATGGGATTGAAGTATTATTAAATCCTTTAAAGAAGTTAAAAATGCCTGTTCATGAATTAGCCTTGATGATGTCAATTGCCCTGCGCTTTATCCCGACATTAATGGATGAGACGGATAAAATTATGAAGGCACAAATGGCGAGAGGATCTGATTTAAGCGCCGGCCCATTAAAGGACCGCATAAAGGCTGTAGTACCGCTATTAGTACCGTTATTTGTAAGTGCCTTTAAACGAGCTGAGGATCTGGCAACAGCTATGGAGGTTCGTGGGTATCGCGGAGGCGAAGGACGTACGCGTTACCGCCAGCTGAAATGGGATTGGCGTGATACATTATGTATCGCTGGATTTGTTGGCATGACCGTTTTATTAGTTTTATATCGCAGTTAAGTAAGGTAAGTGAGGTGAGGGCTATTGCGACGTTTAAAAGCAATTATCAGTTATGATGGGACTCTTTTTGCCGGGTATCAGGTTCAGCCGGGAGAACGTACTGTGCAGCTTGAAATTGAAGCCGTTTTAACCAAAATGCATAAAGGGGACAAGGTGAAAATAACAGCAAGCGGTCGTACTGATGCTCGTGTCCATGCTACTGGACAGGTCATCCATTTTGATACGCCCTTGGAGATTCCCGTAGATCGCTACAAAAAAGCGTTAAATGTCCAATTACCTCGAGATATTCGTGTGTTAGGCGTAGAAGAAGTGCCGGCTGATTTTCATGCCAGATATAGTGTGTCCGGCAAAAGATACCGATACATTTGGGATTGCGGGGAGGAGCAAAGTCCTTTTCGCAGGCATTATACGGTTGAAACCAATGGTGTGAAGCCGAATATTGATAACATGCAGGCAGCCGCGCACTATATTATTGGAACACAAGATTTTACCTGCTTCTGTGCCGCCAATACAAGCGTTGTAGATAAAGTGCGTACAGTTCATTCATTAAGCTTTTCCTGGCAAGATGAAGAGCTGCATATGGTAATCGAAGGCAATGGCTTTTTGTATAATATGGTACGAATTATTGCAGGTACTTTATGGGAAGTTGGCATAGGTAAACGAGATGCGGATGACTTGGAAGAAATCGTGGCTTCCATGGACCGCGGAAAAGCCGGGAAAACTGCGCCAGCACATGGTTTGTATCTAGAGAAAGTGTTTTATTAGAGACAACGTTACATGACCAAAAACTGGTCGTTTAAGTATCTTGATTAATATGCTAAAATAATTTAGCAACACACCTGGTAGTGTTGCTTTTTTTCTTGACTTATGTGTAAATATATTATAAGATGACATATGGTATTTTCATTACCACCACAAAATAAGCCCCGAAACTTATAAGTGTATACTAATGAAAAATAACGGTAATCGAATCGATTAGGAGGACATATAAATGCGTACAACATTCATGGCTAAAGGTCACG
>DAMDNS010000291.1:0-4338 GCA_032083605.1 Ureibacillus sp. | reverse complement strand
CCTGTTGAAATCAGAGTTAGTCGCACCAATGGAGCCCATGCCTTCATCCAAAGTCTTCACTCAAGAGGGGTGAAGATCAAAAATCTTAAGCATCTTGATAATGAAATCAAATTCGAAATGGCGAGAAAAGATCTGAAAACGGTTCGAGAAAATCGAAAAAAATATCGCGTGAAAGTTAAAGTCGAATATTTGCAAGTGTCTCGAATTTTTCAGAAAAATAGTTGGACAGCTTTCGGCCTTTTCCTGCTTGTTATTATTCCTATTATCGCATCGCAATTTGTTTGGGATGTAGATGTGGAAGCTGATACTCCCGAGATGAGAGTTGCTGTTGAAAACGTTATTAAGGAGAAACTTTCCTTAGATAAACCGAAGATGAAAGGACGTGTGCAATCTGACTTTGAGATAAGACAAAGCATAATGGAGGAGATAAGAGATCTATCTTGGGTGCATATTTTAAAAACAGGCAGCAGCATGACCATTGTACCCCAGCTTGCCCCTATAACAGATAATAAGGATAATACGACCGATACCAAAAACCATCTAATCGCTACAAAAAGCGGAGTGATTACACATTTTGAAATTTCAAGTGGAGAACGTCGTGTTCTACCGAATACAACAGTGTATAAAGGGGATACACTTGTTTCAGGAGTAGTTACAGCTGGGGATAAATCGGTAGTAGTAGGTGCCTCAGGGGAAGTGTATGCAGACTACTGGCTTGAAACTGAATTTTCAATACCCAAGGAAATTCAATTAGTTTCAACGAGTGGCAGGGAATGGACATTTGATTTCAAAATAAACGATGAAAAGGAGCAAGGAAAATCGTTTCAAAAGGTCGATTTACCGGAGTGGCTTTCAAGATTTATCGAAATCAAAAAGACTCAAAAGTACATCACGCATACGGAAGAGATCTCAGAAGAACAAATCGAGTCGTTTATCTTGCCTCTATTGCACGAAAAAATCTTAAAATCTTTGCCTCCCAAAACTATCATAAAAAAGGAAAACATTTTGCACGTTTCATTCGATGATGATAAAGTGAAAGGGAAAGTCCTATTTTTGGTAAATGAAAATATTGCAAAAAACTACCCAATTGACCAAGGAGATTGATTTAATGGCAGAACAATTATCAGAATTACAAGTTGAAAATCCAAATGAAGCAGTTATGCTACTTGGAATGTCAGATGCTAATTTAAAACTGATTGAAGAAACATTTCACGTTCAAATTATTACCCGCGGTGCGGTTATTCAAATTGCAGGTAGCGAACCACAAAAACAACAAGCGAAAGATTTAATTCATGCTCTTTTAAAGGTGATTCGTAAAGGGGTTAATATTGACTTGCGTGATGTGGCTACAGCAATCGAAATGGTGAATAAAGGGACAATTGAATATTTTGCAGAGTTATATGAGGAAGAAATAGCAAGAAATTACAAAGGAAAGCCAATCCGTGCGAAGACAATTGGTCAACGAGAGTACATACGGGCGATTCGTCATCAAGATCTCGTATTCGGCATTGGTCCGGCTGGTACTGGTAAAACCTATATTGCCGTAGTAATGGCTACACAGGCCTTGAAAAATGGTCATGTTAAGCGAATCATTTTAACAAGGCCGGCAGTAGAAGCGGGCGAATCTTTAGGCTTTTTGCCAGGTGACTTAAAGGAAAAAGTCGATCCATACTTAAGACCGCTTTATGATGCATTGCATGATATCTACGGACAAGAACAAACACAAAGACTAATTGAGCGCGGAACGATTGAAATAGCGCCGCTTGCTTATATGCGCGGTCGTACGTTGGATGATGCTTTTGTCATATTGGATGAAGCTCAAAATACGACACATATGCAAATGAAAATGTTTTTAACGCGATTGGGATTTGGCTCCAAAATGGTCATCACAGGAGACAAAACTCAAATTGACCTGCCAAAAAATACGGAGTCAGGCTTAATTATTGCTGAACGCAGTTTAAAATATTTAAAAGATATTCATTTCCAAACGTTAGAGGCTGGAGACGTTGTTCGTCATCCGCTGGTAGCGAAGATTATTCAATCATATACAGACCAAGAGCTATAAAGTTTACGGTGGATAGTCCTGATTACATCGCGTAATTGATTAAATGTGTACGTTTATCGTGCACATTTTTTATTTTTTGGTAAGATTTCATGAAATAATATTCATAAATTGGTAAACTAGTACATATAGACATTTGGGGGTGCACTAGTGGAAAAGCACTTTAATAAATTACTAAACATGATTAGTTTTCGAACTTTATTAATAGTTGTTTTATTAATTACTGGCTTTCTGCAATTCTTTTTAATGCTTGGAAATATCCGAAGTACTACATATGATATACAGGCTTTCCAACTCGCTCCAGAAACAATTCGTGCAGTGAAAACAATAGAAGATACCGTAAGGACTGAACAAGAGCGTGATCAGGCTGAAAATGCCGTTGAACCGGTTTATTTATTCAATGAGGAAACGGCAGAGCATCGATCTTCTTTAGTAACTTCTTTATTTGATATTATTCATGACGTCCGGGAAGAGATCAGGTTAAAAGAAGAAGAAGTACCTATCGAGAATCAAATCGAGCAATTACGTGAAAAATTAAAAGATATTACGGAGAGTCAATCCTTACTGATCTTTACAAATAGTCAATTACAGTCCCTTCTAGTAGCACCAGAAGCTGATTTGAAATCAGCTGAGAGCTTTTTAGTAAAAGAAATAAAAACAATGCTTGAAGAACCAATTCGAACAGAAAATGTTGGACAAAAGCGGACAGAGATTGAAACGAAAATACGTCAGCAAAGTTCCATTGATGAAGGGATTTTAAGTGCCGTTATTATAATTGGACGAGCAGCTGTAATCGAGACGGAAGTATTGGATGAAGTGCGCACAGAGGAGATTATTTTAAAGGCTCGTGAAGAAGTGGAGCCAACCCGAATATTGCAAGGGCAAATTATTGTTCAAGAAGGCGAATTGATTGATCGGGAAGTCTTTAGACAATTGGAGCTACTGGGATTATTAAATAATCAAACATCTACAAAGCCTGTACTGGGGCTATTGATCCTAGTCATTCTTCAAATGGCATTTATGTATATTTTGTTTAATTATTCGGAGGAGGAGCTGGCAAATAAAAGAAAAGCTTTGTTTGTAACTGCCATCGTCTATTCGTTTGCCATTGTGCTCATGAAAGTGATCAGCTTGCTCTCTGATCAGTTTGATACAACAATCGCCTTTTTATATCCAACTGCACTCGCAACAATGCTCGTAAGACTATTGGCGAATGAAAAGGCTGCAGTGCTAGTAACCATCTTAACAGCTGCATCGGCAGGGGTTATTTTCCATGAAGGCTACTCAGCCGTTTTACAAATGGATATCGTACTATATATAATTTTTGGTGGCCTTTCGAGTGTATTCTTTATGAGAAGCATGGAAAAACGATCCCATCTATTAAAAGCTTGCGGAATAGTTTCGATTTTCAACTTACTATTTATCGGGTTTTATTTATTAATGTCGCAAACTAATTATGACCTGTTTGAATTATTATTTTATACAGTTGCGGGGATTGCATCAGGAATTCTATCGGGTGCCTTAACAATGGGATTATTGCCGTTCTTTGAATCAGCATTTGGTTTATTGTCGACAATGAGATTAATCGAATTGTCAAACCCGAACCATCCATTGTTGAAAAAGTTGTTAACTGAGACACCAGGAACCTATCATCATAGTGTAATGGTAGCAAATCTTGCGGAAACAGCTTGTGAAGCAATTGGTGCTGATGGATTACTGGCAAGAGTTGCTTGTTATTATCATGATATTGGTAAAACAAGAAGACCTGCTTTTTTCATTGAAAACCAAATGTCCGGGATTAACCCTCATGACTCTTTACCGCCGGAGAGAAGTGCTGAAATTATTATTTCGCACACGACAGACGGTGCAAAATTATTGGAGAAGCACAAAATGCCGAAGGAAATAGTGGATATTGCGTTGCAGCATCATGGTACGAGTACCTTAAAATTCTTCTTGCATAAGGCGAAAGAAGAGGGGAAAGAAGTAGATGAGACTGTATTCAGCTATCCGGGGCCTAAACCACAAACAAAAGAGGCCGCTGTTATAAGTATTGCTGATAGTGTGGAAGCGGCAGTCCGGTCTATGAAACAGCCTGATTCAGAAAAAATTCAACAGCTAGTACACTCAATAGTCCAAAGTCGCGTACAAGAACATCAATTTGATGAATGTGATGTCTCTATAAAGGAATTGAAAACTATTGAAAAGGTTTTATGCGAAGCATTAAATGGAATTTTCCATTCAAGAATTGAATACCCGAAAGAAGGGTAAATACAGGA
>DAMDNS010000290.1:0-4341 GCA_032083605.1 Ureibacillus sp. | reverse complement strand
CACATCTATATTTTGAAACGAGTGCTGTTTTAATTACACTGATCCTTCTAGGGAAATTATTTGAAGCAAAAGCAAAAGGTCGTTCATCTGAAGCTATTAAGAAACTAATGGGGCTTCAAGCAAAAACAGCCATCGTCGTACGTGATGGAGTTGAAAAAGAAATACCTCTGGAAGAAGTAGTTATTGGTGACACAATCCTTGTAAAGCCAGGTGAAAAAATCCCGGTTGATGGTGAAGTAGTAGAAGGAACGACAGCTGTTGATGAATCCATGTTAACAGGTGAAAGTTTACCAGTGGATAAAAAGAGCGGAGATGTATTATACGGCTCAACGATTAATAAAAATGGTTTCATCAAGATGACAGCTACAAAAGTCGGGCGTGACACTGCATTAGCCCAGATTATAAAAGTGGTAGAAGATGCACAAGGTTCAAAAGCGCCAATTCAGCGTATGGCGGATCAAATCTCAGGTATTTTCGTACCGATCGTAGTAGGGATTGCCATCCTTACCTTCCTGGTATGGATTATTTTGGTTCATCCAGGGGAATTTACACCGGCACTTGAAGTGTTGATAGCAGTACTTGTCATTGCTTGTCCATGTGCACTTGGTTTAGCTACACCAACTTCAATTATGGCAGGATCAGGCCGTGCAGCAGAATTCGGTATTCTGTTCAAAGGCGGCGAGCATTTAGAACAAACACAAAGCATCGACACAGTCGTAGTCGATAAAACAGGTACTGTTACTCATGGTAAACCTGTATTGACTGATGTCCTGCCAGCAGAAGGTCAGGATGAACAAAACTTCCTGTCGCTGATTGGTGCAGCCGAAAAACAATCAGAGCACCCATTGGCACAAGCAATCGTCCAAGGCATCCAGGAAAAAGGCATTGAACTTGGCAATATTCAATACTTTGAAGCTATTCCAGGCTACGGTGTGCAAGCGACCATCTCAGGTCAAGGCGTGATTATCGGTACACGTAAACTCATGCAACAATATGGAATTGATATTACAGCAGTCCTTCCTGTAATGGAGGAGTTGGAGAAAAACGGTAAAACGGCCATGCTGGCTGGAATCAATGGCCAATATGCAGGCCTGGTTGCCGTAGCAGATACAATTAAAGATACCTCCAGTGAAGCTGTACGCCGACTGCAAGAAATGGGCATCAAGGTAATCATGATGACAGGGGATAACGAACGCACAGCTCAAGCAATTGGTAAAGAGGTAGGCGTTGATGAAGTTATTGCGGAAGTGCTACCTGAAGGCAAAGCAGAAGAAGTTAAAAAACTGCAAGAACAGGGGAAAAAGGTAGCGATGGTTGGTGACGGGATAAATGATGCACCTGCACTAGCTACAGCGGATATTGGCATGGCCATCGGAACAGGTACGGATGTTGCAATGGAGGCGGCGGATATTACACTTATTCGAGGCGACTTAAATAGTATTGCCGATGCAATTTTAATGAGCCGCAAAACGATGCGTAATATTAAGCAAAATCTATTCTGGGCATTTGCCTATAATACTGTCGGGATTCCAATTGCCGCAGCAGGCTTCCTTGCACCTTGGGTTGCTGGTGCAGCGATGGCATTTAGCTCCGTATCGGTTGTATTAAATGCCTTGCGTTTACAAAGAGTAAAATTAAACAAATAAGAGTGTTGAAATGACCTGTCACTAGTTCTAGTGGCAGGTATCAATTTCAACGATCATATACCTAACCTAGGTATAGTAAAATGAATTTAAAGGAGAAAAACTTTCATGGAAGACAGCGTTAAAAAAGTGAAGATTACCATCAATGGGGGAATCGGGTTTGGGGCAAAACTCAATTCAAAACAACTCATGACAATTTCAAAATATATGAATGAAGATGAGGAAATAGAGTTAACCACTTTCCAACAACTGTATATAGAAATACCTGAAGATAAAAAAGAAGAAATCATAGAAGAATTTCAACGCGTTGGATTGTCATGTTATCCAGTGGGGAACTTCGTAAAAAGCTTGAGAACCTGTAATTTTTGTAAAGGCGAACTAGAGGAAGGTATGCCGGTTGCAAAAGAGTTAAATCGCCGTATTGCCGGCAGAGCTGTGCCATTCACTCTAAGAGTTGCCTATACGGGTTGCCCCATTGGTTGTGGCGAGCCTATGTTGAGCGATATAGGAGTTATGAAAATACGAGATCATTACAATTTATATGTTGGAGGAAAAGCAAAAGGGAAGGACGCAGAAGTTGGGTTCTTACTTAACGAAAATCTGACGCCAGAGGAATTGTTTGTAACGGTAGAAAAAATTATTGATGTCTATGCGGAAATTAGTAAAAAGCGAGAGACATTTAATAAATTTATAAAACGCATAGAAATAGAGGAATTACTCAGTCAATAAAATTTTTGTATTACATTATGGGTTATTGCAATTAAGCAAATTAAATGGCAATGATAAACTTAAAAACTAACTACGCTATCTTAAATGTGAAAGAGGAACTTCAATAAAAAACTTTATTTTATTTACACTATTCTTGGTTAAAGCAAAATTTAAGGAGGTGATCCCAAAGAGGGTTGTTATAGTAATTCTATATAACCTTTATACTTTTTTGGAGTTTTTATACCATACCAGGGTTAAGTAATTATTATTGGAACAAAATATAAAGGAGGAGTTTATATGCAACAAGTAATACTTAATGTACAAGGGATGTCGTGTGGATCTTGCGTTAAAAAAATTGAGGGAAATATAGGCAAACTAAATGGAGTTGAATCTATCAAAATCCAACTTTCTGAAGGAAAAGTAAATGTGACCTTTAATGAAAGTATTCTTAATTTGAGAGTAATTAAAGATGCTATTAGGGATTCGGGATATGAGGTTCTGGAGGAACCAATTAAAAGAGAAAGTTGTGGGAGCTCATGCTGCCAATAATAGTAAGAATGCTAGTCTGATTTTTAGTACGATCTTTACATGAAATATAGTCATCTGAAAAATATTGAAAAGATAAAGGAGAGTTTTTTATGTCAACATATGCACAGACGATTGTGCAACATGATCCGAAACGTTGGAAAGCACTTGCTTTGTTGTGCATTGCGGGATTCTTAACTATCATGGATACAACGATCATGCAGGTTGCCCTGCCAGCTATCAAAGAAGGACTCGGCTATACACAGGTGAGTTTGCAATGGGTGCTGAACGCCTATATTATTTTCTTCGGAGGACTTCTGCTATTGGGAGGAAAGTTGAGCGATTTATTCGGCCAACGTCGTATATTTATGTGGGGATTTACAATCCTGACCTTGGCTTCTTTACTTGCAGGATTGGCCTGGAATGATCTGGTGTTAAACGTCGCACGTGCACTTCAGGGTGCGGGTTCCGCCTTAATTACACCTGCAGCAATGTCTACCATAATGATACTGTTTGCCGCAAACCCGAAGGAAATGAATAAGGCGCTTGCTTTCTGGGGACTTTCCGGTGCGGCTGGCGGATTGGCTGGTGTGTTCCTTGGAGGGATCATTACGGAGTGGCTAGGATGGCGGTGGACGTTTCTAATCTACGTTCCCATTGGTATTCTGGTTTTGGTTTTGTCCCTAGGGCTTCTAAAGAAAGGCATAGGTAGAAATGGTCGTATCGATTTCGCTGGCGCTATCTCCGTTACGGCTGCTATTGTCCTAATTGTCTACGGTATAGTTATAGTCGAACATAATGGCTGGAGTTCACCCTCTACTTTATGGACATTGAGTATTGGGTCGTTATTATTCTTAATTTTTATTTTTATTCAGACCAAGAAGAAGGAACCATTAGTACCTCTTCGGATTTTTAGGGTTTCCAACATAGCAGCGGGCAATATTGCGCTTATTATGCTAAATGGGATGTGGATTCCATTCAATTATTTCATTATGTTGTACTTACAACAGGTATTGAAATTTTCTCCCTTCGAAGCCGGAGTAGCCTTAATTCCAGCGCCGATACTAATAGCGATTACGATGATCTTTATTACAGGTAAATTGGTAGAAAAATTCGGTTTAAAAGCCGTTCTGTTTGTTGGGTTTCTCTCACTCGGAGGTTCCATGCTTTTGCTTTCCTTCGACACACCAGTAGATGGAAACTACTTGGGCAACGTCCTACTGGCTTTACTATTAGCTTCCTTTGGTAGGGCACTAGCCTATATCCCAGCTCAAACGGCAGCTATAACAGGTGCCAAGCCGGAAGAGTCAGGGTTGGTATCTGGCGTATACAATACTACTTCCCAAATCGGCTCTGCGATTAGCTTGGCCATCATGGTTGTAATTGCTGCAGCGACAACGGAATCTAGTACAGTAGGAGACTCAGTGGTTGCTCTTAACGAGGGCTTTCAACAAGCATTCTTCTG
>DAMDNS010000289.1:0-4344 GCA_032083605.1 Ureibacillus sp. | reverse complement strand
TCTTTTTGTACCTTTCCTTCTTCTAGTACCCTGCACAGGTAGCCAGTAAACCCGGTTTCCACCATCCCTTTCATCAATAACGGAAGACCAGTTCTTTTATTAATCGTACTGCAAGGAACTCGCCCTTGTGTTACTTGAATCACTGCATCTCCAAGCTTATAAATATCGCCAATACAAACATCTGCTTCTAGCATATTTGTCACCGTAATATTCTCACCAAACGTAGAGGCAGGCAATGGAATGCCAAATTCTTTTTCCCAAAGTGCATAATGTTCAAAAGGATATACACACACGGCTCGATCTGGACCGCCATGGTGTTTTAAATCGGCTACACCATCTCCGACAAAACCATTTTTTGTTAGGTATGCCTCATCAACCGATTCCTTACAAATGGCAGTCTCTACTTGTTTTTCATTTTCATAGGTCATTTTTTGGGGTAAACCGATTGAAAGATTTTTCAAAATAATTTCTTCGTGATTTCTCATGAAAATAAGACTCTCTTTCATTTTTTTAACTAAATTATAGACCATTAACAAAAGGATTGGTAGTTCTTGGAACAATAATAACGACTATTTACATTGTTTGCACTTTACAAACCTTAAAAAAATAGTTGGAATCTTTTTAAGACTTCCCAATCACTAAAATTTTTAGGGTAATCGTTCTATAATTGTTGCATTCGCCATTCCCATGCCTTCACAAATTGCTAGTAAACCGTACCGTTTCTTGGTACGTTCAAGGCGATTTAACAAGGTAACCAAAAGCTTTGTTCCGGTTGCACCTAATGGATGTCCTAAGGCAATTGCTCCACCATCAGGATTTAGCTTTGAAGGTTCAGCTTCCAGTTCCTTTAGCCACGCAAGTGGTACTTGGGCAAAGGCTTCATTTACTTCATAAGTATCTATTTCATCTAGCGATAATTTCGCTTTTGCAAGCACTCTTCTCGTCGCTTCAATCGGTCCTGTTAACATCAGTGTGGGATCCGAACCAACAACGCTACGTGCAATAATACGCGCCTTGGGCTTTAACCCTAATTCGTCCGCTTTTTCACGAGACATCAAAAGAACAGCTGATGCTCCGTCGCTTATTTGACTTGCATTCCCTGCCGTAATAACGCCATTTTCATCAAAAACAGGATTCAGCTTTCCAAGAACCTCAACAGTTGAACCTTCACGCGGTCCTTCATCTACTGAAAAAAACCTCGTTGATCCATCTTCACTTTGTACTTGAACTGGAACAATTTCCTCATCAAAATATCCATTTTTAATAGCCGATATTGCCTTTATATGGCTATTTGCCGAGTAGTCATCAAGCTGTTCCCTTGTAAAACCATATTGCTTTACCATTAATTCTGAAGAAATTCCCTGGTTAACAATGAGATATTGATCTGTAAGTTTTGGACTTGCTGGTACCCCTAAACTATTGGAGAACATTGGTACTCTCGTCATACTTTCAACACCGCCTGCAATCACAACCTCCATATCACCGGAGGCAATTGCTTGTGCAGCAAAGTGCACAGCTTGCTGACTTGAACCACATTGCCTATCAATCGTTACACCTGGAACATCGATTGGAAACCCTGCAATTAACAAGGAGGTTCTTGCTATATTAAAGCCCTGCTCTCCTATTTGTGTTACACAACCCAGAATGACATCTTCAACTTCGCTCTTATGAATGCCGGCTCTTTTAACAACCTCGTCTAAAACGACAGCAGCTAATTCATCTGCCCGATAGCCTGCCAATGCCCCTTTGCGCCTTCCAACAGCAGTTCGAGCCCCTTCTACAATTACCACTTCTCTCATCCTTCAAATTCCTCCCTTCTAGTCAAACCCCTTTAAAGCTTTTTACACGATTAAAATTTCATCAGTATCTCTAATCATCTTGGAGCCATTCTAATTCCTCCATCTAGTCGAATCACTTCACCATTTATATAATTATTTTCAATTAAAAATTGCACTAAGGAAGCATATTCTTCCGGTTTTCCAAGTCGTTTCGGGAATTCTACCATATTCCCTAATTTTTCTATAATTTTCTCCGGTAATACAGCTGCCATTGGTGTGCGGAAAAGTCCTGGTGCAATTGTATTAATGCGAATTCCAAATTCCGATAAATCCCGCGCAATTGGCAATGTCATACCAGCTACACCTGCTTTACTTGCTCCATAGGCTGCTTGTCCCATTTGTCCATCGTAAGCAGCAACAGATGCCGTATTCACTATTACACCTCGTTCACCATCAACAGTCAGTGGTTCATTGTTAATCATTTGCTCCGCGACTAACCGAATCACATTAAAAGTGCCAACTAAGTTCACATCAACTACCTTTTTAAAATTATCTAATGGAAGTACACCCTTTTTGCCAATTGTCCTTCCAGGAGGAGCAATTCCAGCGCAATTTACGCAAATATGGATGGACCCGAATACCTGCATTGCGTGCGCAATACCATTTTCAACAGATTGCTCATTTGCTACATCTACCATTGTGTATGCCACATTTGACCCTAATTCTTCTACTGCTTCCATCGCTTTTTCTTCATTTAGGTCAAAGATCATCACCTTTACGCCTTTATTTTTAAGATTTCTAACAGTGGATAGTCCTAACCCCGAGGCACCGCCAGTTACAATGGCTGCTTTGTTTTGTAAATCCATTTCTCCCACTCTCCTTCGAAAATTACTAGATTAATAGACTTCATTTACACGGATTTAGAATTAATTTTTATATTAAAATCTATAAAAATCCCGAAAATCACATTAGTAAATTTTAAAAAACCTGCTATTACTACTATATGGATTCCGAATATCCATTATGCTTTAGCTCTATAAACACCTTTTATAAAATTCCCATTTATATGTATAAGGCAACTTTCTGCTAAAGAAACCCCAAAGTAGCTTTTCTACTACTTTGGGGTGATTTGCTATACATTCTTCTTATGCTGATTTTGATTATCCCTTTTTGTTGCACTGTCTGCACGTTTAAACTCATCATGATAAAGAACTTCCTGAGTTGCAGTTAGTTGATTATCTTGTACTGTTAACTGTTCATGTGGTTGCTTATGCTCTTTCATGTTATTACACTCCTCTCATAATTTATTCTTAGTTAGTTTGACCGTAGTTGGATTGGATATTCTTTAATTGTTTAAAAATGATAGAGCGTGTCAATTCAAAAGCGAGTATTCCTCCACAAAAAAACGCAGCCAACTTAAGAGCTGCCTGCGTTTTCCAACTATTATAATGTAATTGTCCATCCAAACGAATCTACAATCGTGCCATATTGAATACCAGTTAAAGTATCATAAAGCATTTGTGAAATTTCACCGATTTCACCTTTGTTGATAATCATTTTGTCCTCTAAATATTTTAATTCTCCAACAGGAGAGATGACTGCAGCCGTACCAGTTCCGAATACTTCTTCCAGTGTACCGTCTTGGTATGCCCCTACTACCTCGTCGATGGTAATACGGCGTTCTTCAACTGGAACACCTTTAGATTTTAAAACTTGAATCATTGAATCGCGAGTAATACCCGGTAAAATACTGCCATTTAAAGCAGGAGTGATCACTGTCCCATTTATTTTAAAGAAGATATTCATACTGCCAACTTCTTCAATATATTTGTTTTCTTTGCCATCTAACCATAAAGTTTGAGCATAGCCTTCACGGCTGGCAATTTCTTGACCTTTTAACGCACTTGCATAATTTCCTCCAGTTTTTGCTTCACCAGTTCCACCTTTTACTGCGCGAACAAATTGTTGTTCTACCATAATTTTGACAGGGTTAATGCCTTCTTTATAGTATGAGCCAGAAGGAGACATAATAATAATGAATTGATATTTTTTTGAAGGATGTACGCCTAAATTTGGTTCAGTAGCAATGATAAATGGACGAATATAAAGTGAAGTTCCCGGCGCATCAGGAATCCAATTACGATCGATTTTCACTAATTCTTTTAAGCCTTCTAAAGCTAATTCTTCATCAATTGCTGGTATACAAAGACGTTCGTTTGATCTATTTAAACGTCTGAAGTTTTGGTCTGGACGGAATAATAATGCCTTTTTATCAACGGTAGTGTAAGCCTTTAAACCTTCAAATACAGATTGCCCATAATGGAAAATCATCGCGGAAGGATCTAATGCAATTGGTTGGTACGGAACGATGCGGGGATCATGCCAGCCTACCCCATCAGTATAGTCAAGGACGAACATATGGTCCGAGAAATAGTGGCCAAAACCTAACTCTTCCGGAGCTGGTTTCTCTTTAGGATTTGTTGTTAATTCTGTTTTGATGTCAAACATTGTTAAAAGCCCCCAATAATCATGAATATTCAGAAATTTTATACGATAAATTTCCCAT
>DAMDNS010000288.1:0-4348 GCA_032083605.1 Ureibacillus sp. | reverse complement strand
TAATTTTCATGAATTTATTTTTTTTTCGGCATAAAATGAATGAGTATTCATTCAAAGGATTAAGGGGGATGTTTATGTCTTACAAAATTCAAAAAGCAGCCGTACTCGGTTCAGGGGTAATGGGTTCAGGTATTGCAGCACATTTAGCGAATATCGGGATTCCAACATTGTTATTAGATATCGTTCCAAGAGAGTTAAATAAGGAAGAAGAAGCAAAGGGACTTACATTGGAACACCCAGCTGTTCGTAATCGTTTTGCAGCCAGTGCAGTTCAAAAACTGTTAAAACATAAACCAGCACCGCTAACTTCTAAGAAAAACTTGGCACTTATTACTGCAGGGAATTTAGAGGATGATCTAGATAAGCTTAAGGATGTTGACTGGATTATCGAAGTGGTTGTAGAAAATCTCGATATTAAAAAGAATCTATTTGAAAAAGTAGACTCGGTAAGAAAACCAGGAACAATCATTAGTTCAAATACATCGGGTATTAGTGTGAATGCCATGGCTGAAGGACGTTCAGAGGATTTCCAAAAGCACTTCTTAGGAACGCATTTCTTCAACCCGCCAAGATACTTAAAGCTATTGGAAGTGATTCCAACTGAACAAACGTTGTCAGAGGTTGTTTCCTTTATGAAAACGTTTGCCGAGGACGCGTTAGGCAAGGGTGTAGTAATCGGGAAAGATACACCGAACTTTGTCGCTAACCGCATCGGGACATATGGTTTATTAATTACATTAAGAGAAATGCTGGAGCGCGGCTATTCGGTAGGTGAGGTTGATTCAGTTACCGGGACATTGATTGGTCGAGCAAAATCAGCTACTTTCAGAACTTTAGATGTGGTGGGTTTAGATACATTCCTCCATGTTGCCAAAACAGTTTACGATCAAACAACTGGTGAAGAGCAAAAAGTATTTGAAGTACCGGAGCTGATGAAGAAGCTGGTTGATAATGGCTGGTTAGGGGCTAAATCAGGTCAAGGATTCTTCTTGAAAAAAGGGAAGGAAATCCTTGAGATTGATCCTGCTACATTAGAATATGTGCCAGTGAAAAAGCTGCAAACACCTTCTATAGAAATGGCAAAACAAACAAAAGGACTTCCAAACAAAGTGAAGACGCTTGTTTATGCGAATGACCGTACTGGAGAGCTATTATGGAATATCTTTGCACCGACATTAATCTATGCTGCTGAAATGAACGGGGTTATTGCAGATAGTATTGTGGAAATCGATAATGCCATGAAATGGGGCTTCGGCTGGTCACAGGGGCCGTTTGAAATGTGGGATGCAATCGGTGTTAAGCAATCAGTAGAGAAAATGGAGTCTGAAGGTAGAGAAGTACCTGGCTTCGTAAAAGAATTCTTATCGCGGGGATTTGAATCCTTCTATACAGAGCTTGATGGGGATGTAGCTTATTACAATGGTTCCGAATATGTAAAAGTGCCGGTGAATGAAAAGGTAATCGATTTAAAACGCTATAAGAAAAAGAACGGGGTTATCAAATCGAATTCTGGTGCTAGTTTAATCGATTTAGGTGACGGGGTTGCGTTACTTGAATTCCATTCAAAATCCAATGCAATCGGCCTTGATATTGTTCAAATGCTGAACTTTGCAATTGATGAAGTGGAAGCGAATTACAAAGGTCTTGTCATTGGAAATCAGGGGAAAAACTTCTGTGTAGGTGCAAACCTTGCCATGATTTTAATGGAAGCACAAGATGATAATATTTTCGAATTAGACTATACAATTCGTGCATTCCAAAAAGCAATGCGACGAGTGAAATACAGTAAAAAACCTGTTGTAGCTGCACCATTCGGCATGACGCTTGGTGGGGGTTCAGAGGTATGTTTACCAGCTGCCCATATTCAAGCATCCAGCGAAACTTACATGGGCTTGGTAGAAGTAGGCGTAGGCTTAATTCCTGGTGGTGGAGGAAACCTGGCACTTTATGAAAAATTCTTAAAAGGTCTTCCAAACGGGGTAGAAATCGATTATCAAGCTATCGCCAATAAAGTTTTTGAAACGGTTGCCATGGCGAAAGTGTCAACTTCAGGCGAAGAAGCACGCGATAATAACTTCTTAAGCTTTGCGGATGGCATTTCGGTTAACCCGGATCATTTAATCTATGATGCAAAACAGGCAGTCCTTGCATTATCAAAAGCTGGTTATACAGCACCGGCTCCGAAAAAAGTGAAGGTAGTTGGAGCGCCAGGTTATGCAACTCTTTTATTGGGAGCACAAGGTATGTTCCAATCAGGCTATATTAGTGAGCATGATTTAAAAATCGCGAAAAAGTTGGCCTTTGTTATTGCAGGGGGACTTGTACCATATGGAACGGAAGTTACGGAAGACTATTTATTAAACCTGGAGCGCGAAGCATTTTTACAGCTTGTTGCTGATCCAAAATCCCAAGCGAGAATGCAGCACATGCTGATTAAAGGAAAACCATTACGTAACTAAATTTACCCATGAAGGGGTTCGTGGCCTAACTTAAACTGAATTGACAAAAGCAATGAATAAGGGGGATACACAACATGCGTGAAGCCGTAATTGTAGCAGGTGCTAGAACGCCGATTGCAAAGGCGAAAAAGGGATCACTTGCAACCGTACGTCCTGATGACTTTGGGGCAGTGGTAGTAAAAGAAACGTTAAAAAGAGCTGGATATGAGGGGCCAATTGATGACCTGATTATGGGCTGTGCAATGCCTGAAGCTGAACAAGGAATGAACGTAGCACGAAATATCGGTGCATTGGCTGGTTTACCGGATTCGACGCCAGCCATTACAATTAACCGTTTCTGTTCATCAGGTCTTCAAGCAATTGCTTATGCAGCAGAACGCGTCATGCTGGGGCATTCCAAAGCGGTTCTTGCTGGTGGCGTAGAGTCGATGAGCATGATTCCAATGACAGGCAATACGGTTCGATTAAATCCGAAGCTTGCTGAAGAAGCCCCTCAATATTATATGAGCATGGGGCATACTGCCGAAGAAGTGGCAAATCGCTATGAAGTAAGCAGGGAAGACCAGGATGCCTTTGCAGTACGTTCTCATGAATTAGCTGAAAAAGCGATTAAAGAAGGTAAATTCAAGGATGAAATCGTCCCAGTTGAAGTGGTTCAGCATTATGTAGACGAGAATAATAAATTGCAATCAAGAGCTTTTACGTTTGATACAGATGAAGGCGTACGTGTAGGGACTTCCATGGAAGGTCTTGCGAAATTGCGTCCAGCCTTTAATGTTAAAGGCTCTGTCACTGCGGGTAACGCTTCCCAAACATCAGATGGTGCTGCAGCGGTGCTTGTGATGGACCGTGAAGAAGCGGAAAATCAAGGCTTAAAACCGATGGCGAAGTTTTTAGGTTTTGCAGTTGGAGGCGTTCCACCTGAAGTGATGGGGATCGGTCCAATTGAAGCGGTACCGAAAGCTTTAAAAATCGCAGGATTAACACAGGACGATATTGATCTATGGGAACTAAATGAAGCCTTCGCTTCTCAATCCATTCAAGTGGTACGCCATTTAGGAATTGATATGGAGAAAGTCAATGTTAACGGTGGAGCGATTGCTCTAGGGCATCCACTTGGTGCAACAGGCGCCATTTTAACATTAAAGCTGATCCATGAGTTAAAACGCCAAGGCAAAAAGTACGGCGTGATTACAATGTGTATCGGCGGCGGAATGGGTGCTGCCGGCGTTATCGAAGTATTGTAATCTGAGGGTTTAGCGTACTGGAGTTTGATTGATTTGTTGATTAGCTTTGGGCATCTATCTTATTCTACTACCGTTGCCTTTCGGAAGGTGAGTGCCTGAAGCTTTTCTATATATGAACAAGTAAGAATAGCTTACAAATAATTGATTATGATAGCCAAACAAAGGGGAGGAAGTAAAAATGGTTCAAACAACAAACATTATCAAGGGTGGAAGTTTTTTAATTGAAGACGTGGAATTAGACCGTGTCATTACTCCTGAGGATTTTACAGATGAGCAAAAAATGATTGCTCAAACAACTTCGGATTATGTTGAAAATGAAGTTAAACCGGTTCTGGAAAATTTGGAAAATCATGAATTCGAGCATTCAGTTCGCCTATTGAAAAAAGCTGGGGAGCTTGGTTTATTAGCAGCTGACGTACCAGAAGAATATGAAGGCTTAGAACTTGATAAAATTTCTTCAGCTTTAATCGCAGAAAAAATGTCTCCTGCTGGTGGTTTCTCAATCACTCATGGTGCACACGTTGGGATCGGGTCACTGCCAATCGTACTTTTCGGAAACCATGAGCAAAAATCGAAATACTTACCGAAGCTTGCTTCAGGTGAATTAATTGCTGCATATGCATTGACTGAACCGGGCTCAGG
>DAMDNS010000287.1:0-4361 GCA_032083605.1 Ureibacillus sp. | reverse complement strand
AGAAACTACAGCGTTGAATTTTCAAGAGAATTATAACGCATTTCGTATAAGGTGTATTATGTTAATTTTAGAGATTCTACATAAATGTAGAGTCTCCTTCACTTAGATTCTGGCATGTGTTCCATACTTATCAATCATGATAGAGCTAGCTTCATTTAAGCCACGCACAGTGACATTCACACCATTCTTTTGAAATTTATTTACAACAGAATCAAGCATGGCGACTGATGTTACGTCCCAAATGTGAGAATGGGTCAAATCAATAATCACATCCTTTACATCCTCTTTAAAGTCAAAACCTTGCATGAATTTTTCAGAAGAACTAAAGAAGATCTGACCTCTCAAATCATACAAACGGGCCGTTCCCTCAAAAGAAGCTGTCACCTGGATATCATTTTCAAGTTTATTCGCCAAGAACAAGGCTGAAAGCAATACGCCCGTTAATACACCTAGAGCCAAGTTATGCGTAGCAACAACTACAATCACTGTCGCAATCATGACGATATTACTACTCTTAGGATTATCTTTTAACTGAGTGACAGAACTCCATTCAAAAGTACTAATAGAGACCATGATCATTACCGCTACCAATGCAGCCATTGGAATCACTTTGAGCCAGTCGCTAATAAATACAACCAGAATAAGAAGAAAAATACCCGCAGAGAATGTTGATAAGCGTGTAAGGCCGCCTGATTTTACGTTAATCATAGATTGGCCAATCATGGCACAACCGGCCATGCCACCCATAAAGCCAGAAGCAATATTCGCAATCCCTTGTCCCTTACATTCCTGATATTTATCACTTGGCGTATCTGTCATTTCATCCACGATAGTTGCTGTCATCATCGATTCAAGTAAACCTACAGCCGCCAGTGCGACTGAATAAGGCAAAATAATCATCAATGTTTCAATATTCAAAGGAATATTTGGAATCAAGAACATTGGAAGTGTGTCAGGTAAAGACCCCATATCGCCCACGGTCCGTACATCAATTCCTAAAGCGATTGCCAATAATGTGATTGCAATGATGCAGACTAGTGGAGAAGGGAGTAATTTTCCTAATTTGGGAACCAGAGGGAAGAGATAAATAATCGCCAAACCTAAAGCAACTAGAGCATATACATGCCAAGTCACATTAATCAGTTCAGGCAACTGAGCCATAAAAATTAAGATCGCTAACGCATTTACGAATCCAATAACCACAGATTTAGATACGAACCGCATTAACTTGGCAAGCTTTAAATAGCCTGCCAATATTTGAATCACGCCTGTCAAAATTGTTGCTGCCAGCAGATATTCAAGCCCATGCTCTTTGACCAATGTGATCATAAGCAGTGCCATAGCCCCGGTGGCAGCTGAAATCATGGCAGGACGACCACCTACGAAAGAAATCACGACGGCAATACAAAAGGATGCATATAGACCGACTTTAGGATCTACACCTGCAATAATTGAAAATGCGATGGCTTCAGGGATGAGTGCAAGACCGACGACTAATCCGGCAAGTACATCCCCACGGATGTTAGAGAACCACTGTTCTCGGACATTAGATAACATAAACATAGCCTGTTTTTTAATTTTTCAGATAGGCTAGTGATGTGATATATACAACACACAAGCGACTACACCACATCACTAGACAGTGATGAGTTATTTACAGATTTAAGACGGTAAATAAACTTAAGGTGGCGTAAGTGTCATAAGATGAAGGAACTTTTTAGAGTAAAAAAAAATCAGGACAAGGGTAACAGCTAGGTACTTTTTTATAAAGCCTGGATGTTATATCCAAGCTTTGTTTAATCGGTATTTTATGAAGCTTTTAGCTCCCCAAGTAATTGACCTATTTCCAAACGTGTATAGCCACGTTCTTTAAAGATCAAAACAATAGCCTGTTTATAATCTTCAGAAATAGCCGTTTTATATTTATTAATTAATTGCAGCTCAGCATTAAGCTGAAGGTCATTTTTGATCGTCAATACTTCCGTAGAGACTTTATTAAAAATCTTGAAATTAAACATACAGGTGCTCTTTATCAATATTGTAGCGGCCCGACTACAACAAACACCTGCCTCAGCTTAGCTGGACACCCTTTCCAAAAAGATTATAGAAAAAATGAAAAGTTTCAAGTTTTACTAAACTAAAGATAAAAAAGTATCAAACTTACGTATTTTAATAATAGAAGGTTGTTGA
This sequence comes from Ureibacillus sp., assembly GCA_032083605.1. GTDB lineage: Bacteria > Bacillota > Bacilli > Bacillales_A > Planococcaceae > Ureibacillus. The sequence continues at coordinate 2,171 of DAMDNS010000287.1, read as the reverse complement.
ATTAGCTAATCAATTTTTAAATAATAGTACTCAAAGGAGATGGCTATCCTCCTTACACAAACCGCCAATTCTGGCTGATGATACCTACGTTTCCCTCAAGCAGGGTACGTAGTCGCGTGCTCTGCTTTTACAAAATGGAGCTACGCTATGTTTTCCCGTCATAAAGTTCTTTATTTATATATCTTTTGCTGCTCATAACTAGGAGCAGACATGTATCTTTCTCTTTTATCAATTGCTCTCGGTTCTGTAATCGGTGCCTGGCTTCGTTGGGGCATAAGTCTAAGATTTAATAGCGTATTTGAAAATATTCCTTTCGGGACAGTGATTGTTAACTTAATCGGTGCTTTTATTATTGGATTAGCTGTATCATTTTTTTCAAATAGCTCAATAAGCCCTAATTATAAGTTATTCGTTGTGACAGGCTTCTGCGGTGCTTTAACGACCTTTTCAACATTTTCAGTTGAAATTGTTGCGTTGCTACAAGCTTCAAAGTTTGAATATGCTATCTCAACAATAGCCATCCATGTAATAGGTTCATTAATCTTTACAGTACTAGGAATACTTTCCTATCAATTTTTCACTAATCATTAATAATCTAAATATTAGAAGGTAAAACAATGACTTTTAAAAATGTTAAAGCAGGTACTAATCCACCAGATGACTTTAATAGCATCATCGAAATCCCGGCAAATGCTAAACCCATCAAGTATGAAGTGAATAAAGAATATGATGCTTTATTGGTTGATCGCTTTCTAAGTACAGCAATGTCATATCCGTACAATTACGGTTATATTCCTCAAACATTAAGCGAGGATGGTGATCCCTTAGATGTATTTGTAATAGCTCCCCATGCGGTTGCTGTAGGATCAGTAATTCGCAGCAGACCTGTCGGAGTCATGTATATGGAAGATGAAGCCGGTATTGATGCAAAGATCATTGCTGTACCTCATTCTAAGCTCACACCTCTATATAACAATGTTGAAGATCTGAGCGACCTCCCTCAGCTTCAATTAGATCAAATGAAACATTTCTTTGAACATTATAAAGACTTGGAAAAAGGTAAATGGATGAAATTTAATGGTTGGGGCAATGTAGAAGAAGCCAGACAGGAGATTCTAAAATCTATCCAAGCATACAAATAATTTAGATAAAAGGGACCCAAATCTGAGGTCCCTTTTTATGCTATTTAACATAATGGGCGTTATACGAAATGCATATTTTAAACACATAAAAATCAAATACTTGTGTTATAGTGATAATGCTCGACGATGTCGAAAAGCTGACTTGGAAACAAGTCGGCTTTTTTATGAGCGGTTTTGATAGTTCTTGCCAATAAATTTGTTTAAAAAGTAATCAATTTTAGCATTTTTCCAATGTTCTCAATTCTTCCAGGTTGAAAACTATCCCCAATTGCTGGGGATAAAATTTAGGCTATTTTGTACGCTTTGGCTCACATGAAACTCGGCCCTTTGCTGCTATGCGGCATACTGGAATTTTCCTATGATGAACTCATCAGGAACAGGAAGTTCCATAACATAAAACAAAAATTATAAGTTATTGCACATGGACCAGAGGGTACAACAGCACAATCAGCGACAATAAAAAACCCCGGCAGGATGCCGGGGTTTTTTATTATCTAAACTTTATTCAATTTCTTTGTATTTGCTTGGTTTCAACTTAGCAAAAATCAATCATCACTATCTTTAAGCAATTGATTTATCAAAAGTGAAGAATAATATTTCACGCATCTTTGTTTGGTCAAAAATTGATGTTATTGCTGCACTCTATGATAATATGTTATCATTATCTAATCGATTTAGATGTCTCTTTTAAGCGCGAAACAAATTGCTTCCAAGAGCTATAATTTGCGTAGGAACACCATTAATACTTGGATATTAGTGTCGTGTGAGACCTTAAGAGAGACGGAAGGCGGGCAACTAACAGTTAGCTCGCCTTTTTTTTATTTCTTATAAAGTAATTCACCTAGCCTATGCTTGTTGAGCTTTTTTAACTCACACTGCATAAAATTCCAAAGAACGTTATTATTCACATCTATTTTTAAAATCAGCAGAATATGGTTTTTGGAACCAGCAAATATTCCAATAAAAGCAAGTCTAAATCCTCCATCAGAATATTTAATTTTCCATACTTCAAATGGATTCAATAATGTA
>DAMDNS010000286.1:0-4368 GCA_032083605.1 Ureibacillus sp. | reverse complement strand
AAGCGAACGAGCAAAGGCTAAAGAAAATCCTGTAATAATGGCTGGCAACAGCTCAGGGAAAATAACCTTCACAAATGTTTGCAATCTGGAAGCACCAAGACTTGCAGATGCTTCTTCTAATTCACTCCCCAGATTTTGCAGCACGGGCTGCACAGTTCTCACCACAAAAGGCAGGCCGATAAAGGTAAGAGCAATAATAATTCCAAGTGGGGTGAAAGCAATTTTAAAGTCAAAAAACTGGCCAATCCACCCATTTGGTGAATACAAAGTTGCCAGTGAAATACCGGCAACCGCGGTTGGCAAAGCAAAAGGAAGATCTACTAAACCATCGACAATTTTCTTGCCAGGGAACTGATAACGAATCAATACCCATGCAATAATTGTCCCAAAGACTACATTTATAAGACCTGCCGCTAATGCCGTTCCAAAACTTAGTTTATATGAGGCAACTGCACGAGGATGGGCAATAGTTTCCCAAAATTCGCTCCAGCTCATCGATAAGGTATTAAAAAATACCATTGATAAGGGAAGCAGCACAATAACGCCTAAATAAATCATCGTGTACCCCAGTGTTAAGGAAAAACCAGGGATTATGGTATTCTTTTTTCGTTTTTTTACTGTTAGCTCCATATGTACCTCCTTTTGACTGACCGGACACTCACTTGATTCTTGCTAAGTAAGCTATTGATAGATTTCATCAAACGTACCGCCATCGGCAAAATGCGTTTTTTGTGCTTCCTGCCAACCTCCAAAATCAGCAATGGTCGTTAATTCTAATGGCTTGAATTGATCACTATATTTTTCCAGGATTTCTTCGTTACGAGGACGGTAATAATTTTTGGCTGCAATTTCTTGGCCCTCATCAGAATATAAGTATTCCAAATAGCCCTGAGCCACCTCCCGAGTCCCTTTTCTATCCACATTTTTATCGACTATCGCCACTGGTGGTTCTGCTAAAATACTCATGGAAGGCGTTATAATCTCAAAATCATTTCCTAATTCTTTTAAAGAAAGATAAGCCTCATTCTCCCAAGCTATTAATACATCTCCTATTTCTCTTTCTACAAATGTAGTTGTTGCACCACGAGCACCTGAATCTAAAACTTCTACATTTAAAAATAAGTCTTTCATAAATTGCTTAATTTGTTTTTCATCGCCTTTATACTGTCTATCTGCATAGCCCCATGCAGCCAAGTAATTCCAGCGGGCACCACCACTAGTTTTTGGGTTTGGTGTAATGACTGACACATCATTTCTTACTAAGTCATCCCAGTCTTTAATTCCTTTGGGATTATCTTTACGAACAACAAATACGATTGTCGACGTATATGGAGAGGAATTATATTCAAATTCCGTTTGCCAATCTTTGTTTAATAATTCACGGGATTTAGCGATTTGATCGATATCATAAGCCAGCGCCAGTGTGACCACATCCGCTTGAAGTCCATCAATGACAGCACGGCCTTGTTTCCCGGAACCTCCATGGGAACGCTGAAAAACTACTTCCTGACCCGTTTCTTGTTCCCAGTGAGCAGCAAAAGCTTTATTGTATTCTTCATATAATTCGCGTGTTGGATCATATGAAACATTTAAAATTTTTACTGATTCCTTTGCATTTGCATTTTTTTCATCCCCACAACCACCTAATAGTAATCCAGTTAAAGAGATTCCCATTAATAGCGGTACAAGTGCTTTATTTCTTTTCCTCATCTTATCCCCCCCTTATAACATAAAAAGGCTGCATACATTCCCCTTTGAAAGGAAATGGTGCAACCTTCAGTGTGTCTGATCGGTATGTATTCTTTTGTGCGCATCAAAATAAAATCACACAATTCATCTTGAAAATTACAATAATCCAATTTTTCCGACAAGTCAACATGGAATTAAAAAATTTTTCAAAAAATTCCAATAAAAATTAATTTGACTATTTCTACAAAAATAGTATACTTTAAATCAAAGCTACACTGTCTTTTGGAATATTATTGGCATATTATTTAAATAGGAATGCTGACTAGACAACTAGAGGCGTTTTAATGTATCCCCCATTTTCTTTTGGGTTGCATTAAAACGCCTCATTTTTATTTTTATTTGAAGGAGGTACTTTATGCTTACTTATACAACTTGGGACGATAAAACACTTCAATTTGAAGTAGATGAAGACTATAAAGGTGCATTAAACGTTCTGGAGTGGGCCTACAATCATTATGGTGATGAAGTGGTCTATGCTTGTAGCTTTGGTATAGAAGGAATCGTATTAATCGACCTAATCGCCAAAGTAAAACCAAATGCAAAAATACTCTTTTTAGATACAGATGTACATTTTAAAGAAACCTACGAAACAATTGAAAAAGTGAAACAAAACTATCCTGGATTGCAAATTGAACTTAAAAAGCCTGCCATCACTTTAGAGCAGCAAGCACAGCAATTTGGCGAAGAGCTTTGGAAAACAAATCCTAACAAATGCTGTGAAATCCGAAAATTAACGCCTCTTCGCGAAACTTTAAGCGGTTCAAAGGCTTGGATTTCTGGTTTGCGCCGTGATCAGTCCGAAACGCGCAAAAATACCGAGTTTATCAATAAGGATAATAAATTTGAATCAGTCAAAATCTGCCCTTTAATTCACTGGACTTGGAAGGATGTGTGGCGTTACGTCAGCAAGCACAACTTAACGTATAATCCCCTTCACGACCAAGGATATCCAAGTATCGGGTGCTCGCATTGTACAAAACCAGCCTTTACAATGGATGATTTACGTTCAGGCAGATGGTCCGGTTCAAACAAAACAGAATGCGGTCTACACGATTAAGAGCAAAAGCTGCAGGTGATAGCATCTGCAGCTAGATATAGACTCAACTTTCAGAAAAGTAAATCTAATTTCGTAAAATGATCATTTTAACTAACTATATTAGGAGGAAATAAACATGAGCTTACAACCACACGGAGGCAAATTAGTTAACAATTTCAACCCAAATGCGTCATTAGAAAATATCGAAAAAGAAATTCAATTGGATGCCATTGCATTAAGTGATCTTGAACTAATCGGTATTGGTGCCTATAGCCCAATCGACGGTTTCTTAGGGAAAGAAGATTATGAAAATGTTGTGCAAAATATGCGCCTAGCTTCAGGTACTGTTTGGAGCATTCCCATTACTTTACCTGTAACAGAACAGGTCGCTGGAGCAGTCGAAATTGGCGAAAAAGTTAAGTTAACATTCAACGGTGAAGTATACGGCCTAATTGAAGTAAGTGATATTTTCACACCCGACAAAGAAGTGGAAGCTCGTCTGGTTTATGGAACAGATGACTTAAATCACCCAGGTGTTAAAAAGCTGTTCGAACGCCCTTCAATTTATGTTGCCGGGAAAACAACTTTAATCAAAAAATCAGAGAAGCAATTCCCGGCTTATAGCTTCGAGCCAAGTGAAACAAGAGCGATTTTTGCTGAAAAAGGCTGGAAAACGATCGTTGGTTTCCAAACAAGAAACCCTGTTCACCGCGCTCATGAATACATCCAAAAAGTCGCATTGGAAACAGTGGATGGACTATTTTTAAACCCATTAGTCGGTGAAACAAAATCAGATGATATTTCAGCAGAAATCCGTATGGAAAGCTATGAAGTATTACTTGATCAATACTACCCAACAGAACGTGTTCAACTAGGCGTATTCTTAGCTGCAATGCGTTATGCAGGTCCAAGAGAAGCAATCTTCCATGCACTTGTTCGTAAAAATTACGGCTGCACCCACTTCATCGTTGGCCGTGACCATGCAGGTGTTGGCGATTACTACGGCACTTATGATGCACAAATAATTTTCGAGAACTTTACATCAGAAGAAATTGGCATTACACCATTAAAATTCGAGCACAGTTTTTATTGCACAGCTTGCGAAGGTATGGCTACAACAAAAACATGCCCGCACGATGCTTCTTCCCGTATCATTTTATCAGGTACAAAGGTGCGCGAAATGCTAAGAAACGGTGAGATTCCACCTAGCACATTCAGTAGAAAAGAAGTAATTGAAGTATTAATCAACGGTCTACGTAAAGAAGTTCATTCATAAAAAGAGGTGGAAATTTTGAGTTCAAATATTGTATGGCATGATGCCTCCATTAGCAAAGGCGAAAGAAGAGAAAAAAATAAGCATCACAGCTTCATCCTATGGTTCACTGGGCTGTCTGCTTCAGGTAAATCCTCCATCGCGAACGCATTAGCGAGAGAATTATTTGAAAGAGGAAACCAAACCTTCGTATTGGACGGCGATAATATTCGCCATGGGTTAAACAAGGATCTTGGTTTTGATGAAAACTCCCGTAAAGAAAATATCCGCAGAATCGGCGAGGTTTCAAAGCTTTTCGTGGAAAGCGGCC
>DAMDNS010000285.1:0-4384 GCA_032083605.1 Ureibacillus sp. | reverse complement strand
GATAACGGATATGCCTATCCACTAACAGGGATTGTGGCATATGTGGATTTAAATAAAATGGAAGTCGATCGAGTGGAAGACTATGGGGTTCGTGAAATGCCGACTCATGATGGAAACTACTATCCGGAAACGAGCGATTCAGTTGAATTCCGCCAAGATTTAAAGCCGTTGGAAATCATTCAGCCGGAAGGTCCAAGCTTTACGGTCGAAGGAAATTTGATCAAGTGGCAAAAATGGAGCTTCCGATATGGCTTTACACCGCGTGAGGGGCTTGTACTATATACCATTAACTATAACGATAAAGGTGTAGAACGACCAATTTTATACCGTGGGGCACTATCTGAAATGGTTGTACCCTATGGCGATGCAACATTCGCCCATAGTTCACAAAATGCCTTTGATGCAGGGGAATATGGAATGGGACAATTAGCAAACTCATTAGAGCTAGGCTGTGACTGCTTAGGTCATATCCATTATTTCGATGCAGTGTTATCGGACAGTACCGGGAACCCACGTACCATCAAAAACGCAATTTGTTTACATGAAGAAGATTACGGAATTGGCTGGAAGCATACAGACTGGCGTACAGATCATATGGAGGTTCGGCGCTCTCGAAAGCTAGTAATCTCATTCTTCTGTACAGTTGGAAACTATGATTATGGTTTCTATTGGAGCTTCTACCAGGATGGGACGATCGAAGTGGAAGTGAAACTAACAGGGATGCTTAACACGGGAACGTTTGATGAAACGGGCAAATCCAAATATGGTACAGAAATAGCACCGGGATTAAACGCTGTTCATCATCAGCATTTCTTTAATTTCCGTCTTGATACGATGCTGGATGGAGTGAAAAACTCAGTGGTGGAAACAGAAACCTATGCTGAGCCTGAGGGACCGGAAAATCCATATTCAAATGCCTTCTATCCTGTATCGCGCACGTTTAAAACGGAAAAAGAAGCCGTTCGCATTCTGGATATGAAAACACAGCGTACTTGGAAAATTGTAAACAAAAATTCATTGAACTTTGTGGGTCAGCCAGTTGGCTACAAAATTATGCCAGGTGAGAATTGCCTGCCATTTGCCCATGATAGCTCAAGTGTCATTAAACGTGCAGGCTTTATCAAAAATCATTTACATGTTACACAATTTGATGAAAATGAAATTTACGCTTCTGGAAAATATCCAAACCAGCATAAAGGTGGAGATGGGTTAACGAAATACATCCAGCAAGACCGAGCGATTGAGGATGAAGATATCGTGGTTTGGTATACAATGGGTCACCATCATCTAACAAGACCTGAAGATTGGCCGGTTATGCCAACTGCCTATATTAATTTCCATTTAAAACCTGTTGGCTTCTTTGACCGGAACCCGGCATTAGATGTTCCGCGCCCACCAAAGAAAAATGCTTGCAGTGTATCCAATACACAATCAAAACCAAGCTGTCACTAAGTAAAAATTGCAGAAACGCTTTTATAGGCGTTTCTGCTTTTCGTTAATCAAAAAGGGATTCGTGAATCTATGAACTACTTGCCAGCTTAGATAATTGATAAATGTTCTTTTAAAACTAAATAAACAGGAGGCGTTTCAATGGTTGAATTGAAAAGGAAATTAGGTTTTTGGCAAGCGTATGCAACAGCAACAGGGCTGGTGGTTGCTGGATCTACGATGGTATCCCTTGGAAATGGTTTTGGTTCTATTGGACCGGCATTTATTGTGGCATCTTTCATTGCGATGATTATCAGTATCATCATTGCCTTGTCTTACGCTGAGCTATCTTCTATCATGCCTGGTCCCGGAATGATCGGGGATTATACACTTGTTTCGATGGGGAGATTTATGTCCATTGTAACGTTGCTTGCGGGGTATTTAGTTTTGGCTGCCACTGTAGGACCACTGGAAACGATGACTGCCAGTATGGCCATTGAATACCTGATTCCGGGTGTTGATACATTATTTATCGCCGTTGCTATTTTAGTAGCTTTCCTAGTTATTAATGTACTCGGCGTACAGATTTTCGGGTCCGTTCAGCTTGGAATCGTATTAACTTTAATGTTAACAACTGCCGTGATGGGGATTTTAGGCTTATTTGATGTATTCACAGTATCTTCTTCAACAGTGCCGGAATTTAACCCACAAGGCTGGTCTACGGTGATGCAGGCAATCGCTTTAGGATTATGGTTATTCATTGGGATCGAGTTCGTTATTCCTTTGGGGAATGAAGTGAAAAATCCTGAAAAAACCATTCCAAAAGCAATGATATTCGGACTGCTTACAATCTTTATTGTTGATATGCTTTTTGGGTTTGCTTTAACGAGACATCTTGATTTAGCGAGCTTAGCAGGTGCAGATACTCCTCAAATTGCAGGTGCTGCCGCGATGTTTGGTGATATTGGTGGAATCTTTATGGCAGCCATTACAGTACTTGCAGCAACGAGCTCCATTAATGCCAATTTCGCAGCGGTTCCACGTATGTTTTACGGGTTGGCACGAAAAGGGCTATTGCCTAAAGCATTTAAGTATATCCATCCAAAATTTCGAACGCCTGTATTTGGAATTGTGTTTGTCTTCTTATTGTTCACACTCCCATTATTTGTTCTGGAATCGAATATTAATGTCATTATGACACTCCTTTCGGCAGCAAGTGTTACCTGGTTCTTCTCATATATCGTAGCTCAAATTGATGTACTAATTTTACGCAAACGTTATCCGGAGCTTGCACGACCATTTAAAGCGCCATTTAGTCCAATTCTGCAAATCGTGGGAATTGCTGCTTGTGTGTATATGATTGTGACGATAACGCCAGATTGGTCCGCAAAATTAATGATTTATGGAATCTCAGGTGGCATGATGTTTTTAATTTGCGCGTATGCATTCTTTTGGCTCAAATTTAAGAAGCTCCCAATGTTTACACCAATCTCGATTGAAGAACTAAAAGGGGAGCATGAGAGTGTTGAAGAGGAGGAATCTCTAGAATTCACCCCGAAGATGGAACCCGTGGAAAAGTGGTGATGTAAATGGGAAAAGTGTTGGGCGAGGTAAAAGTAGCGCGATTTTTGGAAAATTTAATTCAGCAGCTCCCCTATAAAATAGATGAAAAACAAGCGTTTATGTACATGTTCGAGCAAAATAACGCATTGTGTTCAATTGGATATGAAAAGAACAAGACATTATTTTCAAAAGCCTACCATTTGACGGTAAAAATTGAAAAAGAAGTCCAAACAGCAAAGGCAGAGAAACAGGAAGTACGTTATTTATTTCATCGGCAAAAGTGGATTTCGAAAAAAGAAAGTCAATTACTCAAATTGGCCAATAAACATTTTCGATGGAAGTGGTCTGAAATTGACCTAGAGCACTTAACCCTGAGCGAGGAAAATAAAAAGCGTATTTTCAAAATGTCCATTCTTCCTGGAAGCTATAATGTCTTGCTTTTTCCTCCACTTACACAAGGAATTGAATTATATCCAAATGAACTCAAATGTTTAGTAAATTGGATAGATGTCATTTCAAAGCAACTGGATGAACAATAATGGAGTTTGGAGGGATTCTTGTGCTAGTGATTGTAAGTATTTTCATCGTTTTAGTGTTTACCGCCCTGAGTGGAACACGATTTAGAAGCCAATATAAAGCAGATCATATAACAAGCTGCTTAGCCATGCTAGTGACTATGACGAAAAGTACCCTTGTAGGTATTTTAACAGCGCTCTGGATACCGGATATGGTTCTTTCTACAATTGTTTCAATCATTATTAGCTTTGGGTTAATTGCTTTTATGACTTATAAACTGCCAATCAAGATTTTTGTGGAGAGCTTGAGCATGCTGTTTATGGGAGCGATGATGGGAGCAATGCTGAGTTTAATGACAACGAGTTACGGAACGCTAAGCATCGTGTTCTTTACAGTTATATATATCCTCAGTGTATTGCTGGCAGTTGGCTTATGGGATAAAAAAGAGCATGCCAATATATGGAGTGCCATTCCTAAACAATTATCTCTTATAGCTACAGTTGCTGTTATTGTATTAGTAGCTTCTTCCCTAATCGGGTCATTTGAAACTAAAACCCAAGATGCTGATATGGAAATGGAGCATCATCATCATTAACCAAAATAGGATCATTTATTGGGCAATCCTGAATAAAATCGGGATTGCTTTTTATTGTTAAGAAATTATAAATTTCGCATAGTAGATAATTTTTTTGATACCAGGATCTTAAGTGCGTATTTCAAAGGGAAGGGATTCAGTAGAAACATAGAATAGAGTACCTTTAGGGATAATGAGGGTTCGCTCATATAGGGTGTGAAGTCAGATTAAGCACCTGATCCGATAATTAGACGGAAAAATTCCGCTTAATTAGAAAATACCATAAAAAATAGCATGAATAGA
>DAMDNS010000284.1:0-4402 GCA_032083605.1 Ureibacillus sp. | reverse complement strand
AATTTAGATTTTTAGGAGAGATAGAATGATTTCACTTATAGTAGCACATGACAAAAATCGGGTAATCGGCTATGAAAACAAGATGCCTTGGTACTTACCGGGTGAATTGCAATATTTTAAGGAACAAACAATGGGTAAACCAATGATTATGGGAAGAAAAACATATGATTCAATTGGCAGACCTTTACCTGGCAGAAAAAATATCGTGATTACACGAAATGAAAACTTCCATGTAGAAGGAGTGGAGGTTGCGAGGAGTTTAGAGGAAGCACTTCAGCTTGCTGGAGACGTGGAGGAAGTGATGATTATTGGAGGGGAGCAAATTTTTAAGGTGGCACTGCCGATTGCGGATCGACTATATATTACCCATATTGAGCATGATTTTAATGGGGATACATTCTTCCCGACATATGGAGAGGAGTGGAGACTTATCTCGAGAAGTGAACCGGTCGAAGCTCCGGATGGTTACAGTTATACCTATTGTATTTACGATAGGAACGAATAATTTTACGAATCCTTTATCAAATGATAAGGGATTTTTATTTTGAGCGGATAGGCAATATGGAGTTTTTATGGCTATCTGCATACGAAAGCATTACCTCTTTCAATATTGGTGGAGATGAGTTTTTTAGAAATAATTTTCGGAATTTTGAAACTTAAAGTCGAATCGTCCGTATATAACTCATAAGGGTTATTTTGGCAGATAAGGAAGTTTAAAACTACTTATATGCATACGTCAACTAAGTCAATCGCTTTAGTGTTTTCGATTGCTCAAGTTTTCTAAGAAAAGGTGGTGTTATTTAGTGCTATTTGGCTATGAGCTTCATACGGTTTATCTATTTGTTCTCATTATTGTCGGTTGTATTACCATTCTATATCTCTTTTTCTCGGAATTATTTGATGGCTTGTTTGAGGGAATTCCATTTGTTGATCCAGCAGTTATTCTATCGTTTATAACCATTACTTCAGCTGGTGGATTTTTGCTAGAAAAATTCACAGCCATGTCGAATTTCTCAATCTTTATCATTGCCTGCATTATATCGGCAATTATTAGCGGCTTGATTTATTTCTTCATTCTTGTTCCCTTGAAGAGTGCAGAAGTCTCAATGGCTTACACAGAAGAATCCCTTGGTGGCCAAGTAGGGAAAGTAATTGTGCCCATCCCTGTCAATGGCTATGGCGAAATTATTATCGAAACCGTCAATGGAATCATTTCAAAACGGGCTACGGGCTATGAAAATGAAGCCATCGAGTATGAAGAGCAGGTACTTATCATTGAAGCAAAAGAAGGAACGGTTTATGTAAAGAAATATGAATCACCTTTACAATTTAAATTATAAGGAGGAAACAAAATGGTCAGTTCATTAATCGTTATCGGAATAGTAGCGTTTATTATTTTAGCAATTATCACGGTGTATGTTACAAAATACAAAACTGTTGGACCAGACGAAGCATTGATTGTAACGGGAAGCTTTTTAGGGTCGAAAAATGTCCATACCGATGATTCGGGCAACCGAATTAAAATAATCCGCGGGGGAGGGACATTCGTCTTCCCGGTGTTCCAGCAATCAGAACCATTAAGTCTTTTATCCAGTAAATTAGAGGTAACAACTCCAGAAGTGTACACGGAACAAGGTGTACCGGTTATGGCTGACGGAACGGCAATTATTAAAATTGGTGGCTCTATATCTGAAATTGCAACGGCTGCCGAGCAATTTTTAGGGAAAAGCAAAGCAGACCGAGAGAATGAAGCGAAGGAAGTTTTGGAGGGGCACCTTCGTTCAATCTTAGGTTCCATGACAGTGGAAGAAATCTATAAAAATCGCGATAAATTCTCGCAGGAAGTTCAACGTGTTGCAACACAGGATTTAGCGAAGATGGGACTAGTGATTGTATCCTTTACTATCAAGGATGTACGCGACAAGAATGGATATCTGGACTCCCTTGGTAGACCAAGAATTGCTCAAGTAAAACGAGATGCAGATATAGCAACAGCCGAAGCGGAAAAAGAAACACGCATCAAACGGGCGGAAGCAGAAAAAGAGGCACAAAAAGCGGAATTACAACGAGCGACAGAAATTGCAGAAGCAGAAAAAGAAAATCAATTAAAAATTGCTGAGTTTAAATTAGAACAAGATAAAGCAAAGGCGCGAGCGGATCAAGCCTATGAGCTAGAATCAGCAAGATCAAAACAACAGGTAACCGAGCAAGAAATGCAAGTACGCATTATTGAGCGTCAAAAGCAAATTGAATTAGAAGAAAAAGAGATTCTACGCCGTGAGAAACAATATGATTCAGAAGTGAAGAAAAAAGCGGATGCTGATCGCTACGCTGTGGAACAAAATGCTGCTGCGCAAAAAATGAAAGATCTGGCTCAAGCCGATGCTGAGAAATATCGCATTGAATCTTTAGCAAAAGCGGAAGCAGAAAAAATCCGCTTGGATGGTTTGGCAAAAGCAGATTCCGAACGTGCACAAGGGGAAACAGAAGCAGAAATCATCCGCCTAAAAGGTTTGGCGGAAGCCGAGGCAAAACGAAAAATTGCCGAAGCCTTCGAGCAATTTGGTCAAGCGGCTGTCCTTGATATGATCGTTCGCATGATGCCTGAATATGCAAAAGAAATCGCTAGCCCATTATCAAACATTGATAAAATTACAGTGGTCGATACAGGCAATGGAGAAGGCGGCGGTGCCAACCGCATCACATCCTATGCAACAAACCTAATGGGCAGCTTGCAAGAAACATTGAAGGCTTCCTCTGGTATCGATGTAAAAGAATTAATCGAAACGTTCGCCGGGAAGCAGCCGATTCAAGCTAGTCTCGAAGAATATAAGGATAGAGAAGAGGAAAAGCATTTGGTTTAAGTCGTTACTTCTAATGAGTGAATAATCAGATTAAGTAAGTGCCCTTCATTTGGTTATGAAGGGCACTTGTTACATTGAGTAAGGTCGTGGATTTTGGATGAAGCAGGGTATTAAGTGGAAGGTTCAGCATCCCTTCCAAATAGGCCATTTAAATATGATGAAATGTTGAATAATCCTATTGGAGGATACAATACTGACTAAAAGGTGAAATTAATAAAATTAATCTGTCTACTCTAAAGGAGAAATTACATGCTTTCAGTCATCCTGAGTTTTAAACGACTATTAAAAGGACTTTACCATGGAGTAAAAGAGCCGCAATTCATAAGTATTTTAACGACTGTTGCTTTCATTGTTTTATCGGGTACTTTATTCTTTTCAAAATATGAAGGCTGGACAAAGATGGATGCTTTCTATTTTGCAGTCGTAAGTCTGATTCCAACTGGTGTTGATACGAACCTGGTGCCATCTACAACGGGCACGAAATTGTTTACCGTACTTTATTTAATCATTGGGACCGGACTGATGTTTGCATTATTAGTAAATCTAGGTCGAGCCATTATTAAAGAAGATAATAAGGAATCTAAATATAGATTACGCAAGGATAGGAACAATAAAGAAACAGAAGTACCGAAAATACTGAAATCAAATAAAAGTGCGGATAAGTAGCAATTTAAGAAGTCTCAACGAATTTAGAGGCTTCTTTTTTGCAATTAAGAGTATGTGCTTTGTTTGACGTTAACACTTAGTTGACATAAAGCGATGGTATAATATGTGAGAATGATTGTTTTGATAAAAAGTAAAGGTGATGCTCATATGAGTAAAATTTTAGTTGTTGAGGATGAAATTGCGATTAATAAAGTATTAAAGGCCTATTTAGTGAAAGAAGGCTTTGAAGTAATTCAAAGTTTTACAGGTACAGATGCAATCTTACTTTTTAAAGAAGAAAATCCTGATTTAATATTACTGGATGTCATGTTGCCCGGTAAAGATGGGTGGACAATTCTGAAAGAAATTCGATCAATGTCTAGTTGTCCTATTATTATGCTAACAGCTTTAGGAGATGTGCAATATAAGCTTGAAGGTTTTGGTGAAGGGGCAGATGATTATATTGCCAAACCCTTCATTGGTGATGAAGTAGTAGCTAGAATAAAAGCTGTATTAAGAAGATTGTCTTTTGTTCCATCGGATTTTGCGATGTTCGGTTCACTAAAAATAGATTTCAAGGGTCATTTAGTCTATTTAAATAACAAAGAGGTTGTTTTAACGCCACGTGATTTGTCGGTATTATTATATTTAGCGGCACATCCAAATCAAACCTTCAGCCGTGACCAATTGATTGACCATTTGTGGGGGTGGGAATATGAAGGCAGTGATCGTGCGGTTGATTTAGCGATAAAACGCATTCGGAAAGCTTTAGTTGATTGGCCCGAACAAGAAGGTGAAATTAAAACACAAAGAGGGATAGGTTACCAATTCCATGTCTACAAAAAATAAACGTGTCTCCATATTAACCTATTGGACGAATCGATACGTCCTAA
>DAMDNS010000283.1:0-4408 GCA_032083605.1 Ureibacillus sp. | reverse complement strand
AGAATTAAAGGATATCGGCTTATTTGAACTCAATGAAGCCTTCGCTGCACAGTCTTTAGCGGTTATAAAGGAATTAGGTTTGGCACAGGAGAAAGTAAATGTAAATGGAGGAGCAGTGGCACTCGGACATCCAGTGGGTGCAAGTGGTGCACGTATTACCTACTCACTCGCATTAGAAATGCAAAAAAGAGGCATAAGATATGGCATTGCGAGCCTATGTATCGGTGGTGGGCAAGGGATTGCCATATTACTGGAAAATCCAGCTCTGCAGTAGTCTTGCTTTTAAATAGAGAGTTGTCTAGAGCCTTAACACCTTTAGCAGTTTGTGGTCCGGTCAGGTGATAGAGAATAGTCTTAATCATAAGCGAGATATCATGATTGCAATTTTTCTACATCATGTTAATATAGAAGTAAGTTAATACACTGGTTTGAGTAACTGAGAGACCTTATTGAATGCACAAGGCTATAATTGTGTGTTTCTTTAAGGCCTCTCTTTTTTTGTATCTAAAAGGAGGAAGAAATAATGGCAACAGCTTCAGCACTACAACGTGAAAGCATTATGAACGACTTGCAAAACAAAGAATATGATGTGTTAGTAATTGGCGGAGGTATAACAGGGGTAGGGATTGCACTCGATGCAATTACGAGAGGACTTTCTGTGGCATTAGTAGAAATGCAAGATTTCGCGGCAGGTACATCTAGCCGCTCAACGAAGTTAGTGCACGGTGGTTTGCGTTATTTAAAACAATTTGAAATAAAAGAAGTGGCATCGTTAGGGAAAGAGCGTGCCATTGTCTATGAAAACGGTCCACATGTAACGACTCCGGTTTGGATGTTACTGCCGTTCCACAAAGGCGGTACATTTGGTAAGTTCTCTACATCCGTTGGACTGCGTGTATACGACTTTTTGGCAAGCGTAAAAAAATCTGAGCGACGCTACATGCTAAACCAGTCACAAACCATCTTAAAAGAACCTTTAGTAAAGCAGCAAGATTTACAAGGCGGAGGCGTGTATGTTGAGTACCGTACTGATGATGCCCGTTTAACAATCGAAGTTGCAAAAGCGGCAATCGAAAAAGGTGCAGTGTTGGCCAATTATACAAAAGCATCCGGATTTTTATACAACGATGAGAAAAAAATAATCGGTATTGAAGCAATCGATTTAATGACACAAAATATAATTCAAATTCAAGCGAAAAAAGTTGTGAACGCCGCGGGTCCATGGGTGGATGATGTGAGAGCAATTGAAGGGCAAACGAATGGCAAGCATTTAATTCTATCAAAGGGTGTGCATATCGTATTTGATCAGTCGAAATTCCCGCTTCAGCAAGCCATTTACTTTGATACACCGGATGGCCGCATGGTATTTGCAATTCCTCGCGATGGCAAAACGTACGTAGGGACGACAGACACGTTTTATAAAGGTGATCCAAGAGAGATGAGCATCGAGCAATCCGATCGTGATTATATAATGAATGCAATTCATTATATGTTCCCGAGTGTCAGCGTCACAGATGCAGATATCGAATCTAGCTGGGCAGGTGTGCGTCCTTTAATTCATGAAGAAGGCAAAGGCCCATCAGAAATTTCCCGCCATGATGAAGTATGGGAGTCAAAAGCAGGTTTAGTAACAATTGCTGGTGGGAAACTAACGGGTTACCGAAAAATGGCGGAAGCGGTTGTAAATCGTATTGCCGCAAGTTTAGAGACAGAGTTTGGCATTGCAAGTAAGCGATGTATAACAAAAAACTTGCCAATTTCAGGCGGACAAGTCGGCGGTTCAAAACATTTGCCAGCGTTTATAGAGAAAAAGGCTGAGCTTGGCGTGAAAGCGGGTTTAACAAAAGAAGAGGCAGCTTACTTAGCCAACCATTATGGTTCAAATGTGGAAAAATTATATAGTTATGTTGCACAATCGAATGGGACGATGCCTGCCGCGTTATTCGCGCAGCTACAATATGGCATTGAGCACGAGTTAGTAGCGCACCCGGTTGACTTCTTTATCCGTCGTACTGGCAATCTATTTTTCAATATCGCGAGTGTAAAGTCGCATAAAGAAGCAGTTGTTAAACATATGGCGCAGCAACTCGGTTGGTCAAAGGAACAGTTCACACTATATACAGAACAGCTAAATAATGAAATTACACGTGCAACAACTGCGAAATAATGTAGAATATAATATATTAAGAAAATTTAAGCTCATCATATGTAGCTATTTAACTTCATATGATGAGCTGATTTTTAAACTTTATATTTCCATATTAAGGAGAATAATATGTCATTTAGTGATAAAAAGCTTATTCCTGCAGCTCGAACGATTAAGCAATTCGAGCAAGTAGTAAAAAGTCATTTTGAATATATCGTACTATTGGAAGTTCACATAAGTCATTTACGTTCATTAAAGCAAGAAGCAGATCGTTATGGGAAAAAATTAATTATCCATGCTGATTTAGTTCATGGCTTGAAAACCGATAATTTTGCTGCGGACTACTTGTGCAATGATATTTGTCCTGCAGGTATTATCTCGACGCGTTCCAATATGATTGTGAAGGCGAAGTCACGTGGAATCATGGCCATTCAGCGCGTATTTCTAATCGATACAATTGCGCTAGAAAAGAGTTACTCGCTTATTGAACAGACTTCGCCAGACTATATTGAACTATTGCCAGGTATTATTCCAGAGATGATTGCGGAAGTATACGAGCGTACTGGTATTCCAGTTATAACAGGCGGATTAATACGTTCCGACGAACAAATTACGCTTGCAATAGAAGCAGGTGCAGTGGCGGTGACTACATCGAATAAAGAACTGTGGAAACGTTTTCAAAAAAAGGTTGACTAAACATTGATTTCAAACTATTATGAGAAATAGGTCAATAAACACGTGGTTGAGTTGAGGAATCCGCATTTATCGTCTTATACATTGCGTATAAAACGGTTATTTGCGGATTTTTTTTGTCTTGTAGCGCGTGTATAACTAGGGAGGTAAAACTATGTCAACATTTACAGCCGAGCTAATCGGTACAATGCTTCTCATCTTATTTGGTGGTGGTGTCGTAGCAGGAGTTTCCTTACATAAGTCAAAAGGTGCAGGTCCAGGATGGGCAATTATTACGATTTGTTGGGGGTTTGCAGTAGCTTTAGCTGCCTATGCAGTAGGTGGAATTAGTGGTGCACACTTAAATCCTGCCTTAACAATCGCTTTAGCAACAATCGGTAACTTTGCTTGGGCAGATGTTCCAATGTTTATTTTAGCGCAACTAATCGGTGCTTTTATTGGTGCAGTATTAGTATACTTTGTTTACTTGCCGCATTGGAAAGGTACGAAGGACAAAGGGGCAAAGCTTGGGGTATTTGCCACAACACCTGCAATCAAGCATATCCCTTCTAACATGATTGCGGAAATGATCGGTACATTTGTTTTAGTGTTAGGTATTCTAGCATTGGGTACAAATGATCTTGCAGCAGGCTTAAATCCATTATTAGTAGGTATTTTAGTTCTCGTAATCGGGATGGCATTAGGTGGTCCAACAGGCTACGCCATCAATCCTGCCCGCGACTTAGGCCCGCGTATTGCTCATGCGATTTTACCGATTCCAGGTAAAGGGGATTCTGCATGGTGGTACGCATGGGTGCCAGTTGTAGCACCCATTATTGGTGGTGTATATGGTGCGGTGTTTTATAGTTTTATTTGGAACGGGAAAGACGCTTCATTATTTTGGATTTTCAGTGTTGTTGTAGCAGTAATCTTTGTAGTAGCACAAGCAACTATTTCGAAGGTAGAAGAGTAGGAGGAATCTTTTATGACAGAAAAATTTATGATGGCTTTGGACCAAGGGACAACGAGCTCACGCGCAATTTTATTCGATAAAAAAGGGAAAGTCTTCCATGCTACACAGCAAGAATTCCCGCAATACTTTCCGCAGTCAGGCTGGGTAGAGCATAACCCTGAGCAAATTTGGAGCTCTGTATTATCATGTATTGCAACCGTTTTATCGGAAAAAAATATGCGTGCAGATCAAATTGCTGGTATTGGTATTACCAATCAACGTGAAACAACTGTTGTATGGGATAAACATACCGGTAAACCAATTTACAATGCAATCGTTTGGCAATCGCGTCAAACAGCAGACATTTGTGAAGAATTAAAAGCGCAAGGCTTAGTTGATAAATTCCGCGACAAAACAGGCTTGCTGATTGATGCTTATTTCTCAGGTACGAAAGTGAAATGGATTTTAGATAATGTAGAGGGTGCACGTGAAAAAGCGGAAAATGGCGACCTATTATTCGGGACAATTGATACGTGGATTATTTGGAAATTAACGAACGGTGACGTACATGTAACAGATTACTCGAACGCATCTCGTACGCTAATGTTCAATATTTACGATTTAAAATGGGATGTAGA
>DAMDNS010000282.1:0-4419 GCA_032083605.1 Ureibacillus sp. | reverse complement strand
ATGGTCAAATTTGCAGCTGTAATCAATTTTTCTGCCGTATGCTGCTGCAAATCGGGTAAAATCGTCATTTGTGGTTTCGGCTGCTCTGGATGTGCCTGGATAGAAATCCGTGTATTATAAACAGCCTTCACTTGCTCCTCGAGCAATACCTCATGCGGGACACCGAAGGCTTTCACTTTTCCCTTTTCCATTAATAGTATTTCATCACAATAGAGTGACGCTAAGTTGATATCGTGAAAAACAGAAACTACTGTTAACTCATTATCAGTTACTTCCTTACGTATCATATCTAATATTTGCTTTTGATGTGCAATGTCCAAATGATTTGTCGGTTCATCGAGCAACAGTAGACTAGAGGCTTGCGCAAGGGCTTGCGCGATGAAAACTCTTTGCTGTTCCCCACCCGATAGAAACTCCAAATCCTGATTTTTATACTTTTCGACATCCGTTTGCTGCATTGCTTTTTTAATAGCATTTTCATCTTCGGAACTCCAGCTTGAAAAGAAGCCCGATTGATGTGGATAACGACCAATCGATACAGTTTCACGAACCGTACTGGAAAATGCAGAAGCATGTAACTGAGGCAGGATCGTCATTTTTTTAGCCAACTCACGAGCTGTGTATTGATTGATATCCACCCCATCGATGGTGACTGTACCAAAGGTTGGGTTCATGAGGCCGCTTATGACCTTCAAAAGCGTTGACTTACCGCATCCATTTGGTCCAAGAATGCCGACCATCTTCCCTTTTTCCACCTGAAATGAAATATCGGAAAGGATCGGTGTTGCCCCATAGCCTCCCGAAATATTTTGAACCTCCAGCATGGTTTCACCCCCTCCTTCTTCGTTGTTTAAAGAAGATATATGAAAAGACCGGTGCGCCGATAAAGGCTGTAATAACACCAATCGGCAACTCGGATGGTGCTATGATCGTACGGGAAACAAGATCACATACTATTAAAAGACTTGCACCATTCAAGAATGATAATGTCAATAAATGCCGATGATCCGTTCCCCATAGCATGCGTGTCATATGTGGAACGACTAAACCTACAAATCCAATCGTTCCCGAAACAGCAACTGCCGCTCCTGTTAGCATGGACCCACCCACCAGGATGGCATACTTTCTGCGCTTCACATTAACCCCTAGAGCTTGTGCCCGTTCATCTCCATACAACATTACGTTTAACTCTCTCCGATTAAGCCACAAAAGTATTACCCCAATCACAACAAACGGCAAAATCATCTGAATATATGGCCACCCGCGCATGGACACGCTCCCCAGCAGCCAGCTTGTAATTTCGCGCAGCTGTTGACCTGTCAGTGCAATCATTAATGAAATACAGGAGCCTAAAAAGGAGCTGGAGATTACCCCGGTTAAAATCAAGGTTTCCATTTTCATGGACCGATCGATTAGTCGTGCAAAGCCTAACACAAGCATCATGGTAACGAATGCTCCCACCATGCCGAAAAGTGGCAGTGTGTACGATCCGATGACCGGAATTGAAATGCTAAAGAAAATCGTCGCGACTGCCCCTACCGATGCCCCCGAAGAAATACCAAGAGTATATGGATCTGCCAACGGGTTTTTTAGCAGCCCTTGAAATGCAGCCCCTGCAATGGCAAGGGAGGCTCCAACCAAACCTGCCAAAAGAACGCGCGGCATCCGAATACTCCATAAAATACTGTAAGCACTGGGATTGGTTTCACTATCCCAAAAAGTAGAAAATGGTACATCCGCAGATCCAATCGAAACGCCAAGCCACATACTCGCAAGCAATATGGCCATGGAAGAACTATATGCAACTATCATTTTCTTTTTCACTGCACTACCTCAAGTCTATTCTGTACATGTTTAAATTTTTTAGTAGAAATTGTTATGTCATTCATCGTTTCACCTGTGTCTAATTATTTGGCGTAGGTTTTCCAATAAAAAGAAAAAGCCTCCCTCGACAAAAAGGGAGACGTTATCGTAATTTAATATAATTACGCTAGTAGCACTCCCCTTATCCTCGTAAGGTTTGAATCTGTCATCATAAAGGCAGGTCTCCTGGCTTATGTTCATCATGCACCCATCCTTCCCATTACAAGTTCTTGTAACAGTGGATTGCAGGGGGCACTCCCATTTACAGTTGCGGGACAGCGTTGGACTTTCACCAACTTCCCTTTTACTCTTTTTGCATAAATGCAAAAAGACCTTTACTTGATATGAAATTGCTTTTTTCTATTATACTTTATTTATGGAAAAGAAAGTATAATACTTTCAACCGAAAGCTAAACACTTTATAAGACTTCCATAACAAAATATAGCAATTATTTAAGAGTGGCTATACATTTCGTTCGTTTTGTTTTAGTGCCAGTTCGGCTAATTTTTTAATTGTTAAATCATCCATTGGCGGATTATGGAGACCTGCTCGCACATCACGATAATATCGCTGAAGCGGGTTTGACCGCTGCAGACTTTTCGCTCCAACAACCCGCATCGCCTTATCCACTACAGATATTGCAGCGTTTGTCACTGCATGCTTTGCAACATTGACCGCATTTACGATTATCAGGCTTTCTTCTTCACTTAAAGTGTGTCCATTCTGTTCCTTCGCTTTTAAACCCACATAGCTTTGGGCTGCACCATACAATGAAAAGCGTGCCTGTGTAAGCTCCAATTCGATTTCGCCAAGTAAAGCCTGCACATTCGGCAATGTCGCAATTGTTCCTTGAATGCTATTTGGCGAATGGCTGTTTGCAAATTGAATTGCGTAATCGCGAGCAGCCTGCGCAATTCCTAAATAAGTTGCAGGAATCATCAAAAGCCATCCGTTTAATTTGAACCCGGTTGTATAGTTTGGTGTTTCAACTAAATCCGAGGCTTCCAGCTTTACTTCATTCAAGACTAAATCATGGCTGCCCGTTCCTCTCATGGCAATGACATCCCATGTTTCCTCAATAGTAACGCCAGGTGTATCTCTATGTATTAAAAAGAAGCCAATTCTTTCGTCATCCTCGATCCATGCCGAGGTTAAGAAGTAATCCAGCTCCGGAGATCCTGTCGTATAGCTTTTTCGTCCATTGATGATCCAGCTGTTCCCACTTCTTTTTGCTGTCGTTCCTGGACGTCCCCCTCGAATCGGACTACCTGTAGCCACTTCGCTAACGGCTCGGTTAATAATTGCCCCTTTTTCAACTTCCTTTGCAAAGTTTGCCAGCTTCGTAGGCTCCCAGTATTTATTCTCATATAATTCACCTACCGTTAAAACGGTCCACCCTATCGAAAGAGCCGTGCTTCCATCATAACTAGCCAGGGTTTCCTGCAATAAAATAGCGTCATATATGGAGAAACCGTCACCACCAAGATGTTGCGGCAAAGTAACCTTCGTATAGCCTATTTCGCGGAGCCTTTGTATATGTTCATGAGGAAAGACCGAGTGCTCATCGATATGCTGGGCATTCTTTTTGAATTCATCTTCTAGAGAAGCCAGTTTTTCTAACCATTTTCGTTGTTCTTCAGTTTTAATAAATAAACTTTTCAAATCCTTCATCTCCCCATTCAAACTAAATCCGTACTACATCTTATAAAGCCATTTTACGTTTCGGTTCCTCCATCCGTCAAATTCTTAGTATGTTTATAGGATTAAAAATCCTAAATTTATTTATGGTTGATAAGGCGTTTTCTAGCTAGAAAGCTTGCTTTAAAGAAATACGAAAAGGCTGGGATATAAGTAGAAATTCTAAGAAAATTAGTGGAAGACTATAATATGAATTTGATGCTTTCTAAATTGATTGCAGTGGAGGGTGGACTCCTTCCAGGAATAGCACGACGCCTGAGCGTACAGGCTCAAGGGGAGTGCCCGCGAAAAGCGTACTCGAAACAACAATCAATTTTTTCGCACACCCGAAAAAACACCATTTTCTACTCGAAAATGGTGTTTTGGGGTTTTGTCGCAGCCTCTTACAATTACACGATATCATTAAAATATTCGACTGTTTTCATTGGGTCGCCGATTTTGCGGAGCTGCCAGCTTTCTTCTAAATAGATTTCTGCAAGCTTTTCGTATTTATCTCCATACCGTCCTGCCCATTCGACTGCGACTACACTTTCGTAAATAATGGCCATTTTTTCTGCGATTACTTTTGCTTCAAAGGTTTGGGCATCCTCATCTAAAGTAACAAATAACTGTAATTGTTTTTCGATTTGATCTAGCTGATTTATAACAATTTCTTTTAAGCTTGAATTCGGGATTGCTTGTAATCGTTTATTCATTTCATCTACGAATAGATTATGAGCCTCATATTTTTTAAATAACCGAATCACTTCTAAAGCCAAAATATTCGCTGTTCCTTCCCAAACCGTCAATACTTGGGCATCACGTAACAACCTGGGTGTCACAAAGTCTTCGATATAGCCATTCCCTCCATGAAGTTC
>DAMDNS010000281.1:0-4437 GCA_032083605.1 Ureibacillus sp. | reverse complement strand
TAAATCCCGAGCTGCATACACTAGAGTCGGGTTCAATTTATCCAGCGAGTTGAAAATCGGAATAATCATAAAGGGAATAAAAATATACACAGAAACAAATATGAAACTGAAATCAGTAAACAGGATTTGCTGTGGCTCCAGGCCAAATACTTCTAAAAATGCATTGATCGGTCCATATAAGCCGAAAATCCCGATGAATGCGTAAGTTTTTAATAATAGGTTAATCCACGACGGAATAATGATAAGCATTAGCCATAAATGCTTATGCTTTGTCTTTGTTAAAAGAAAAGCAGTTGGATAGGCAATCAGCAGCGTAAAGAATGTAATTAAAAACGCATACCAAAAGCTTGTTAATGTCATTTTTAAATAAACGGATGTAAAGAAAGCTTTGTAATTAGCTAATGTGAAATTCCCGTTTAAATCCAGCATTGAATAATAGACGATCAAGACGATAGGCGCGATAACAAATAATGCGATCCAAATTGTGTAGGGAAATAGAGAGCCCTTAGATGCTTTATTGAACATTTTCTTCTTCTCCGTAAGCCTCTAAACGTTTATCGAACTCTTCTTCCGTTTCGTTTAGACGCATTACATGAATGCTTTCTGGGTCAAAGTCTAAGCCAATTTGTTCGCCTACATCTGCTTTTTTTAGTGAATGAACGAGCCATTCATTGCCATCTTGATCATAAGTGGATAGCTCATAATGAACGCCACGGAATAATTGTGTATCGACTGTAACAATAAGTTTGCCTTTTTCGACTGTTGTAATTTCGAGATCCTCAGGACGAATTACGATATCGACTTTCTCATTGGGTCTCATTCCTTGGTCAACGCAATCGAAGGTTTTACCTGTGAATTGTACCTTGAAGTCTTCAACCATAACACCATCGACAATATTTGATTCACCAATAAAGTCTGCAACGAATCGGTTAATTGGTTCATCATAAATATCTACCGGGGTACCGGATTGCTGGATTTCACCATCGTTAATAACGAAAATTTCATCTGACATGGCTAAAGCTTCCTCTTGGTCATGTGTGACAAAGACAAATGTCTTGCCTAATCGTTGCTGTAATTCACGAAGCTCATATTGCATTTCTGAACGCAGCTTTAAGTCAAGGGCAGATAAAGGCTCGTCTAAAAGAATCACCTCAGGATCATTTACGATGGCACGTGCAATCGCTACACGCTGACGTTGACCACCGGACATTTCTGAAATCTCACGGGTGCCGAATCCGCCTAAGTTAACGAATTTTAAGGCTTCCAGCACACGTTCTTGAATTTCTTTTTCTTTCAGCTTTTTAATGCGTAAACCAAAAGCAACATTTTCAAATACATTTAAATGGGGAAATAATGCATAATCCTGGAACACTGTGTTTACTTGGCGTTCATTAGCAGGAATTTGATTTAGCTTTTTATCGTTAAAATATATCGACCCTTCAGTTGGATCGGTAAATCCTGCGATAATGCGCAGGATTGTTGTTTTCCCACAGCCGGAAGGTCCTAAAAGTGTATAAAACTTACCTTTTTGCAGCTCAAAGTTAATATTTTTTAATACAACGGTTCCATCATCATAGGATTTTGAAACATTCTCAAATCGAATAATTGTATCGTTCATTCTCTTGCCTCCTAAACTATAAATAAGATTCTGTTGCAACTAGTAATATTTCTGTTTTTCCATTGTTCGCATTGACTATTTGATGATTTGTGGACGCTTCATAATAGATGGCATTTCCTTCGCAGGCAATAAATTCGTTATTACCCAAGACAACACGTATACGCCCCTTTAATACATAGATAAATGTCTCGGCTAAAGAAGGCTCGAAGTGTTTGTATTCGCCATCCTTTTGAAGAGTAAGGAGTACGGGCTCCATTTCTTTTTCATTGGAAGTAGGAATAAGCCATTGAATTTTATACTTTTTTTCGTCATCACTAAAAGAGGTTTGATCATCCTCCGTATAAATCACTTTTTGCTCTTGTGACGAGTCATCAAAGAAATCCTTTGGGGTCGTGCCTAAAACTTCTAAAAGCGAAAATAGTGTTTCAATTGATGGCGAATTTAAATCACGTTCCAGCTGCGAGATATAACCTTTTGTTAAATCAGTTCTTTCACCTAATTCTTCCTGTGTCAGTCCTTTTTTAAGTCGTAATGCTTTAATTTTCGCACCAATTTGCACTTGTATAACTCCTTGTTTGTTTAATATACATAAACTTCAAATATGAAAGTTTACTATTTAAATACTTAATGTTTACTATTACCGATACTATTATACAGAATCAGATAGGCAATTCAATAGATATTTTTGAAATGTTTTCCTGGAAAAATGACAATTTTCTTTACAAACATCAATATTGATTTCAACTATGAACTTCTAAATTGGGGGAATTTGAAATGCTAGATTTACAAGTTGGCAAACAAGCTCCGAATTTCGAGATGGATGCTGTAATGCCAAACAAATCCTTTGGAAAAGTTTCATTAGAAGAAAATATGAAAAAGGAAAAGTGGACAGTTTTATTTTTTTACCCGATGGATTTTACCTTTGTGTGTCCAACAGAAATCACGGAAATGTCAGATTATCTTGATGAATTTGATGAGCTTGACGCTCGAGTAATTGGTGTATCCACTGATACGATTTATACCCACTTAGCCTGGATTAATACAGAAAGAGAAAAAAATGGGCTTGGTCAACTACAATACCCTTTAGCAGCTGACCATAATCATCAGATAGCCCAAAAATTTGGGGTTTTAGTTGAAGAAGAAGGAATTGCACAAAGAGCTCTATTTATTATTAGTCCCAAGGGAGAGCTTCAATACATGGTAGTCCATCACAATAATATTGGTCGAGATGTGGAAGAGGTGCTGCGTGTACTTCAAGCGCTTCAAACTGGGGGGCTATGTCCTGCAAGCTGGCGACCGGGGGATGAAACACTTTAGCTCCGAAATTTTAATAAGGGGGGGGAAGTACCATGAAATTGCGCTCGCAAATGCCCGAGCTAAAGGGGGAGACAGAGTGGTTAAATGGTAGTGTGAAACAATCAAATTTAATCGGCAAGAAGCCAACCATTATCCATTTTTGGTCTGTAAGCTGCCAAGATTGCAAAGAAAGCCTGCCGCAATTTAACGAGTTAAGAGATAAATATATCGACCGTCTAAATATTGTTTCCGTTCATATGCCAAGGTCGAAAGAGGACACGGAAATAGGGAAAATTAAAAGGATGGCAAGAAAGTATAAACTAACACAGCCGATTTTTATTGATAACAAAATGACGTTAACAGACACGTTTGATAATCAATATGTCCCTTCCTATTATTTGTTCGATTCGCAGGGGATACTCCGTCATTATCAGGCAGGCGGAAGCGGCATGAAGATGCTGGAAAAAAGAATACTTAAGCTTTTAAATGATAAGTGAATTGAAAATGAAAAAGTGTAGACCGAGTTTTCAAAGGGTCTACACTTTTATGCTTATGCTGATTTCGATTGGGCAAGCTTTGTTAGATAATATTGTTCCTCTCTTGACATATGGTCCGCCATTAGGGGAGACAAAATACTTAAGCTTTCAGCGTTTAACTCCATTTCCTCCAGCTCATGCAAGAACGTTTTGAATAGGTTCATTTCTATTTCCACATCTTTTGTAAACTTGGCAAGGGAAGGGAACTTATGGACATTTGTTCGTAAAAAACCTGTTAGTTCCACAGCTTTTAAATAGAAATGGTCAAAATGCTTTGTAAAGGTTTGACTCTTTTCTTTCAATCTTCTTTCCACCCCATCGAGCCGATCGTCAATCGCACCTGCATGACCTGAAGCATCTAATAGCCAAAGTAAATGATGATGAAGTTCATGGAAAACAGGCGGGTTCTTCCCATGCTTTAAATAACCAATAATCCGTTGATATTCCTCCAATTCATTGACCATATGATTGACGAAGCTTGGAGTAAGGTGAATTTTCATTTCCCCTGTAATATGTCGTCGAATGATCGATAGCTTAAAAGCTTTCAGTTGGTTGACGGGTTCCTCTACTTCGTTGGTAAATGCGATAAGAGTAGATTGGTTTTGCTGCTTAACCTGAGCTAGCAATTGATCAAATATATGAATAAATTGAGTAGCTTTTGCGATATCTTCTTTTTCAGATGGATAAAGACTATCATGAATAAATTGAGAATGATCGCCTAAAACCCTTAACCAAAACTGATGTTCAAAGGCAGCACTTTCGTAAAATGAAACCAAGCTGTTGGCACCTCCTTTTAATCGACTACAAAATAAGTTATTCGGTAGGTCGATGGATTATTAAGATTCTAGGCTCAAAAAAAGGCCAAAACCTTTTTACGAATAACCTATCCAAAAACAAAATAAGGAAAATAATAGAGTTTTGGAAGAGCAGAAGACAAAAAATAAGAGTTATTACAAAGTATTTCTTCCTATCAAAATTTAATTAGGA
>DAMDNS010000280.1:0-4441 GCA_032083605.1 Ureibacillus sp. | reverse complement strand
GTCAGCTTTTTCAAATCGAATAGTTAACATCCACCCGTCATTACTGCCTTCTTTTCCAGGGAAGGATGCCATTGGACAAGCGATGGATCATGGGGTGAAGGTAACGGGCGTAACGGTTCACTTCGTAGATGAAGGCATGGACACAGGCCCGATTCTCAGTCAGGCTGCAGTGGAAGTGGTTGAAGGAAATCGAGAAGCAACAGAAGCGCGGATTCATGCTGTTGAACATGATCTTTATACAAGTACACTGCAAAAGCTATTTAAAAATGAAATTAAATTAGTTCATTGATTTTTGTAAGCTCTCATTCTAGTAATTGATTTCTCAGTCGAAGGGCAACAATGTTTGATGCTCTCGAAATGCAGTACATAAATTTATTTACATAATTGGAGGTCTTTTTCGTGACGAAACGTGCACTTATTAGTGTTTCTAACAAAGATGGTATTTTAGAATTTGCAAAAGAATTAGTAGCCCTGGATTACGAGATTTTATCAACTGGCGGTACGAAAAAAATGCTGCAGGATAATAATGTTCCGGTAACGGCTGTTGATGAAGTAACGAAATTCCCGGAAATTCTGGATGGCCGCGTAAAAACATTAAATCCATTAATTCATGGAGGTCTACTGGGCAAATTTGATGATCCATCTCACCAAGCACAAATGAATGAACATGGGATCGAACCGATTGAAATTGTTTGTGTAAATCTATATCCGTTTGTAGAAACAATTTCAAAACCGAATGTAACATGGGATGATGCTATCGAAAATATCGATATCGGCGGCCCGACAATGTTGCGTTCAGCAGCGAAAAACCATCAATATGTAACAGTCATTGTAGATTCAAATGATTATGCAAATGTTCTTGAAGAACTAAAGGACCAAGGCTCGACAACTCTAGAAACGCGCAAACGTCTAGCGGCCAAAGTATTCCGCCATACAGCGGCTTATGATTCATACATCTCGAACCACTTAACAGAAGAAGAATTCCCGGAAAATTTAACAATGACATATGAATTAAAGCAAACGTTGCGTTACGGAGAAAATCCTCACCAAAAGGCTGCTTTCTATCAAAAACGT
Source organism: Ureibacillus sp. (assembly GCA_032083605.1). Taxonomy (GTDB): domain Bacteria; phylum Bacillota; class Bacilli; order Bacillales_A; family Planococcaceae; genus Ureibacillus. Next base: position 3,367 of record DAMDNS010000280.1, on the reverse strand, counting down.
TTAGGCTCAGATTTTTCATTAGCTTATGCAACTCAATTACACGGGAAAGAATTATCCTATAATAATATTCAAGATGGAAATGCAGCGCTACAAATCGTAAAAGAATTCGATATTCCAGCTGCAGTTGCGGTTAAGCATATGAACCCATGTGGAGTAGGTACCGGTGCTAGCATTGAGGAAGCATTCGATAAAGCCTACGAAGCAGATCCAACTTCCATATTCGGTGGAATCATCGCCTTGAATCGTGAAGTCGATGTAGCTACTGCTGAAAAACTAAGCGGAATTTTCTTGGAAATCATTATTGCACCATCATTTACTGAGGAAGCTCTAGCAATCCTGACTCAAAAGAAAAATATCCGTTTAATGACAATTAACTTCGCACAAGAGAAACAAGATAAATTAAAAGTAGTTTCTGTTGAAGGCGGTTTATTAGTACAAGAAGACGATACATTTGGCTTTGCAGAAGCAGACGTGAAAGTGGTAACGGAACGCGAGCCTACTGAAGAAGAATGGGCAGCATTAAAACTAGGCTGGGCAGTAGTGAAGCATGTAAAATCAAATGCAATCGTTGTCACAGATACACAAATGACTCTAGGTGTGGGCGCTGGACAAATGAACCGCGTAGGCTCAGCTAAAATCGCTTTAGAGCAAGCTGGAGATAAAGCTAAAGGTGCTGCTCTTGCATCAGACGCGTTTTTCCCAATGAGCGACACTGTGGAAACTGCTGCGGCTGCCGGCATCACAGCAATCATCCAACCAGGCGGCTCGATCAAGGACCAAGATTCAATCGACAAAGCTAACGAATACGGCATTGCCATGGTATTCACAGGTGTACGTCATTTTAAACACTAATCTCGAATAGAGTAGGAAGTGGCAAACGCTCGGCGAGTGAGCCGGGCGTTTTTTAGGGGAAATGGGTTGTGAGAGCATGGGTGCGAGTAAGGTATGGGGGAAGCTGCTAGTAAACGTGGCAGTCGCACGAAAAGTGTGGAAAGTCGCACGTAAACAAGCACAATGCGCACGTAAGCAGGAGAAAGACGCCCGTAACGAGACAAGTCGCACGAAAAGTGTGGAAAGTCGCACGTAAACAGGCACAATGCGCACGTAAGCAGGAGAAAGACGCCCGTAACGAGACAAGTCGCACGAAAAGTGTGGAAAGTCGCACGTAAACAAGCAGAACCGCACGTAAGCAGAAGAAAGACGCTCGTAAGCACGCGTTGCGCACTCCAAACCCAGCGTAACACACCCATAAAAACTCAAATCCTCACCTCGTAATCTTTTAAAAAGTAACTTAAACTTAAATAAAAAATATAGGAGGCATTTCACATGAACATTCTCGTTATTGGTAGTGGTGGACGTGAACATGCTATTGCAAAGAAATTTAATGATTCTCCGTCTGTGAACAAGGTGTTTGTTGCACCTGGAAATGATGGGATGACGCAGGTAGCTGAAGTAGTGGCTTTGGATGCAATGGACTTTGCAGGACTTGCCCAGTTTGCTAAGGAGAATGAAGTAGATCTCACTTTTGTTGGACCAGAACAGCCATTGGCAGGAGGGGTTGTTGACTTCTTCCAAGCGCGGGGCTTACAAATCTTTGGACCAACTAAGGCGGCTGCGCTCATTGAAGGCAGTAAATCTTATGCTAAAGAAATCATGAAGAAGTATAATATCCCAACTGCTGCTTATGAGACATTCACAGATGCATCAGAAGCAATCGCCTATGTTCAGCAAAAAGGTGCTCCAATCGTTGTAAAGGCAGATGGATTAGCTGCTGGTAAGGGAGTTATTGTTGCTATGACTGAGGAAGAAGCGATTGATGCGATTAACGATATGATTGGCAATCAACGCTTTGGGGAGTCATCGTCCCGTGTAGTAATCGAAGAGTTTTTGGATGGCGAAGAATTCTCCTTCATGTCATTTGTTCATAAAGGGCAAATTTATCCGATGGTGATAGCGCAAGATCATAAGCGTGCTTACGATGGGGATAAAGGACCGAACACTGGCGGTATGGGGGCTTATTCTCCAGTGCCTCAAATTCCACAAGAATATATTTCGAGAGCTTATATTGAAATCGTTGAACCAACAGTTAAAGCAATGGAAGAAGAGGGAGTTTCATTTACAGGTATACTGTATGCTGGCCTCATCTTAGCCAAGGAGGGTCCTAAAGTAATTGAATTTAATGCCCGTTTTGGTGACCCTGAAACACAAGTAGTTCTTCCGCGTATGGCTTCAGACTTTGGTTTATTCATGGAAGCACTTATGGAAGAAAAATATTTTGATTTGCAATGGTCTGACGAAGGAATGTTAGGTGTTGTCATTGCTGCGGAAGGGTATCCTGGGGATGTGGAAAAAGGCAACCCTCTTCCGGACCTAAATGTTTTATCCGAAAAATTCGAGGTATACCATGCAGGTACTAAGCTAGTAAATGGCGAGTTTGCAGGGAATGGTGGCCGAGTGCTTTTAGTTGCCGCAAGAGCTGCGACATTAAAAGAGGCTCAAGAAAAAGTATATGCAGGAATACAACAACAACAATGGGACAAATTCTTCTATCGCAAGGATATCGGTTGGAGAACCCTTCAATAATCTTATCAATAATAAAAATGGCAAGAGGAAATGCCCCTCTTGCCATAATTTATTTAATCGGACAAAAGCTAGCATAGTGTCCGTTATTTTATACAGCAGCATTATTTATTATGCTTGCCTGAACCACCTGAACCACCAGCAGCCGTTTTTACTGCCTGGGTAGCAGCATTCTTCAAGGAGTCATTTTGTGTGGCATTACCAACGATTTGTCCAACTTCGCTTGCTACTTTATCAACATTACTCATGTTTCCCCCGGAAGATTTGGGATGAGTTTGAGCAGAGCCCGAAGCAGATGCAGAGTTATGTGCAGCACCAGTACTTCCTGTTTCACCAGTACCCCATTTTTCTGTATAGAAATCATTATAGGCATTCATAATGCTATTTCCATCTAAGTACTCGTCAAAGGTTGTTGCAACGGCTTCTTTTACATTGGAATTAATTAATGCTTTGACGGGGCAATAAAGGAAAATACCTTCTGCCACTTTCATGGCACCTGCAGCTACAAAAAGAGCACCTAAACTACGGCTGCCGGAATTCTTTGCCAGGTGCGCAATACCGCATGCCGTTAACCCTGTCCCCAATGCTAAACGGACAAAGCCATTTCTTTCTGAAATATTCTCTTCCATGTAAAGTCACTCCTTTGTAAAGTAAAATAAATACCAAATAAACATCTTTTCTTTAAAAAAATGCTGTGTTACGATAAAATCACTATATTTTTTCTAAATACTCAATAAATAATTGAACAATTTTTGAGCAAAGTTAGTATGTGCGTATAAAAAATCAT
>DAMDNS010000279.1:0-4451 GCA_032083605.1 Ureibacillus sp. | reverse complement strand
AACAACCCTTGGCATCGGATGACATCATTGACCATGCCGTTTTACAAAAGCAAATTAAAACGCCAATTTGCTTGGATGAAAGTATTCATTCATTTGAGGATGCCAGAAAAGCGATTGAATTAGGCAGCTGTGGAGTTATCAATATTAAAATTGGTCGAGTGGGTGGGCTTTCTGAAGCAAAAAAAATCCATGATTATTGTGAGGAAAAAGGCATTCCGGTATGGTGCGGCGGTATGCTTGAATCAGGAATTGGGCGCGCACATAATATTGCCTTAACAGCGCTTTCCAATTTTGTTATGCCTGGTGACACGGCAGGCTCGAGCCATTATTGGGAGCGGGATATCATTGAACCGGAAGTTATCGTTGATGATGGCTACATTACTGTTCCACAAGAAGCGGGAATCGGCTATCAACCGAATTATGAAGCTATCGAAAACTATACAGTAGCAAGGAAAACCTATAAATAAGTATGTTCAAACGCTAGGAGACAAACAATCGTTTAATCCAGGCGTTTTTTTCGTCGAAATTTGAAAAACATTTAATTGCACCACTGGACGTATGTATAAAGAGAGAAATCATATCAAAAAAGACTAGATATATATGATTGTCCAATTTTAGAAAAGAGGGAATTGGTGAAAAAGAGTTTTCAAATCGGTGGTGCATTTGTAGGTTTAGTTGTTGGTGGAGGATTTGCATCTGGCCAAGAAATCATGCAATTCTTTACAGGCTTCGGTATTTACGGAATTATGGGTGGCATTGTGGCAATGGTTGGCTTCGCATTCCTTGGAATGAATATTGCACAATTAGGCTATGAACTACATACCAAATCACATAAAGAGGTTGTTTATCACATAGCAGGCCGTTCATTTGGATCAGTCCTGGACATTCTGATCACCTTCTTTTTATTTGCAGTGACAGTAGCCATGTTTGCTGGAGCTGGAGCTACTTTTTATCAGATATTAGGCATCGATCCGATTATAGGCAGCCTGTTTATGGTGATTATTACGGTTTTGACCTTAATGCTCAATGTAAAGGATATTATTAATGTCATTGCGGTAGCATCGCCATATTTATTGGCAATCATGCTGATTATCGCAATCTATTCCATTTTTACAATGGATTTATCTTTAGCGGAACAAAACATATTAGCACAGCATCAGCGTGTAGCAGCTCCAAACTGGTTAATGGGTGCGCTGCTTTACGTATCCTATAATATTGCCACAAGTGTTGCGATGATGACCGTGATTGGCAGTACAGCAAGCAGTCGAAGAGTTGCTGGATTTGGCGGTTTGATTGGCGGTGTTATGCTGGGGATTTTAATTATTTTAATCAATATTGCAATGTTGGCCAAAATGGACGTCGTCTCAGGTAAAGACATGCCGATTCTTGAAATTGCGGCCAATATGCATCCAGTACTAGGGTTAATTATGGCCATTGCATTGCTGGGGATGATTTATAATACGGCAGTAGGACTTCTTTATTCATTTATTATCCGTTTTACACCCCCAAAGGACCCCAACTACAAACCAATTGTCATTATGGTAGGGGCTATTGGATTCATGGCAAGCTTTGTCGGCTTCACGACCTTGGTTGGCCAAGTTTACTCACTCATGGGCTATTTAGGCTTTGCAATCATAATCGCTATTATTTTTTCATGGATAAATAAACGTTGACCTCCGACTTTCGGGGGTTTATTTTTTGAAATTTCACTGTGTGAATGTAAAAAAACTTGCTGCAAACTCCCATGAATTTTTTTAGTCAATAACTCTCTGTAAAATTATCCCCTAGAGTGGCATTTCATCCATGACACTTTTCCAGGCCTTGTCACATTTAATAAGGAGAAGAATATGGAGCAAGGAGAATGAAGATGAATAATCAATTTTATTGGAGAAGGGTTCCGGGTGTGCCTGTTGCTTCAGGTCAATCAATCATTGCAACCCAAGTCGGAGATGTTACAGGAGACGGTTATCCGGATTGGATATATCTTATTGGGACAAAACAAACAGATAGTCCGTATATAACGAACATTCAAATGGTCATTAAAAATGGCCGCACCAACCAAATGCAAGGATTTAACTTGTCCGAAAATGCTGGTTATGAGCCAACGATTTGGCTGGGTGATATAACTGGTAATGGAATAAAGGACATAATGGTTGTCATTGATTCAGGGGGAAGCGGCGGAATTATTTTTGCCTACGTGTATTCCTTAATTCAGGGGAGAATGACGAAAATATTTGACTCCATTCAATTTAATGAGCAGCATCCGTTTAAGGTTCAATACGAAAACAATTATAAAGCGGCCGTATATAGTGCAGATCCAAGAAAAAAATATACATTAGATCTTCAATATAAAGGGACAGAGTATTTAAATGAAATTTATAATGCAAACGGTACGTTAAAAGAACCGATTGAAGGCTGGGTTGATCCAGTAAGCGCCCTCTATCCAATTGATTTAGCACGTAACGGTAAATACTATTTGCTTGCTATGCAGCAAATTGCAGGACGTTACCATGCAGATGGCCTAGGCTATGTAGAGAATCTTCTTCATTGGGATGGCAGAGAGTTTCTTATTGTGCGTCAAACTGTAGCAATTTATGGGGAAAATTTATAAAAAATTTGAGTATATCCTCCTTAAAACAACACATTCTAAAATCATCACGTTAAGGAGGGAAAGTATGTTAAAAAAATTATTAGCTATTCCATTTATGTTTATTTTTGCGGGTGCTTTAGTGGCATGTGGTACCACAGATGATGCTATAGAAGATGGTACTGATGATGTTATTAATGAAGATGTACATGATACAGGCGACAACAATCTAAATACTGATGATACAAACGGTACAGGCAACAATAATAATACCGTTGGTGACGATGAAACGTTAGATACGGAAGATGGAATGGGTACTAATAACGGTACAACTGATGGTACTGGTGGTACTAATAATTCTACTGGTGGTACAACAAATGGTACGACTGGTGGAACAGGTGGTACGACTACAAATGGTGCGGGAACTACTGGAACTGGCGGAACGGGTACAGGTACAACAGGTGAACCTGGTACAACGGATTTAAATGGAGAAGATGAAGAACAATAATAAACAAAGTAAAACCGATTTCAGTTTCGAAATCGGTTTTATTATTTTTAAGGCTAATCGGCAAAATTGCTTAGTTTCCCAAAAAATCACATCTAAAAAAAAGGAGTTGATAATATGTTAATAATAAGGACTTTTAAACGAAATGAGGTATGAACTATGATAAGGTATCCACAACTAAGTAAGCCGGCAAAAATTGGCGTAACCGCACCTTCATCTGGATTACATTTGGAGCAGCATTCGTTATTGGAAGAGGCAGTTTATCGAATGAAAGAAAGGGGATATGAGTTCTTGATAGGACAAACCTGTTGGACGGAATATAAATTGAAATCCGCACCAGCTAAAACAAGGGCCGATGAATTAAACCTCATGCTAAAGAATGACTGTGTTCAATTCATCTATCCTCCTTGGGGCGGAGAATTATTAATCGAAATATTGGAGCATGTTGATTTTGACAATATCAAGCCGAAGTGGGTACTTGGCTATTCCGATACAAGTACTTTGTTGCTTGCAATGACCCTGAAAACAGGAATTGCTACTGCACATGGACCGAATTTAATCGATTTGCGCGGACAAGCCTCTGACCCGACAACAGCCATGTGGGAAAAGGTTCTATCTACTAAAAGCGGAGAAGAGATTATTCAATATCCATCTGAGTTATATCAGTTAAAATGGCAGCACGATTATGTAACGGATTGGGTCTATCATTTGACGGAACCAACCAAATGGAAAACCATGAAAAATACACCTTTATTTATAAAAGGGCGATTGCTCGGAGGATGTATTGATGTGATTCGTCATTTAATCGGTACACCTTTTGGAGATGTACGGCAATTTCAGCATAAATACATAAATAATGAACCAATCATCTGGTACTTTGAAAATTGTGGGCTGACGATACCGGATTTAAGAAGATCACTCGTACAAATGAAGCTGGCTGGCTGGTTTGAAAATTGTAGCGGAATATTGTTTGGTAGAAGCATGGCGAATGAGACAGCAGATGATTATCATATTATCGATGTATACATGGAGCTTGCAGAGGAATTAAATGTGCCCATTGCGTACGATATTGATTGTGGCCATATGCCTCCCCAACTAACATTTATCAACGGGGCCTACGCTGAAGTGCAAATCTATAACAATAATGGAAGTATGGTAAAGCAAATTTTCAAATAAGAGGCTGAGACAAAACCAAAAAGCACCATACTCGAGAGTAAAAATGGTGCTTTTTCGGTGTGCGCAAAAATTGGTTTTCGTTTCGGGTACGCTTTTTCGCGGGCACTCCCTTTGAGCCTGTAGTCTCGGGCGTCGTGCTATTCCCGCAGGAAGCTCCGCTCTGTAGCGAAAGACGCAGTCGAC
>DAMDNS010000278.1:0-4452 GCA_032083605.1 Ureibacillus sp. | reverse complement strand
ATTGAATAAAACTTTAATCGTTTTTATCTTATTTTATATGAGAAATATAAATGCTTTAGCATAACGCATTAAGAAAAAAAGCATTACCCTAAAATACATTTCATTAATATTTATAATAACTTATTTTAATGTACAATCGTTACTATTTTCACTTGCAATTACAAGAATTAGGTCATCACTATCCCGTTTAAAGCTTGAAAGATTTTTATTTACACGTAATCCTACCGCAGCTAGAACTTGATCTTTGGCATCCACAAGAATCGGCCATCGCTCTCGTTCTTCCAACGGAATTTTCTCGTCAATAAATAGCCTGGAAAGTCGTTTCGGCTCCTCCATCCCTTTCAGTGAAATACGATCACCTTTTGTTCTGGTCCTAACAAATAGAGGTGTGGATACCAGAGTGGAATTAAAATAAAACTGGCTTAACTTCGTTTCCTTTAGGTGTGCAGCATTTGAGGCTTCTCCTATGTATAATCGAATGCCATTCGGGAGTTGCGTCCACTCTTCCATTAACACCATTCGATGCGGAAGATCAGCTTGTATCAGGTCAGTTCCATTCACAAAATTTACTTCATCGTAAATTCGTTTGGCCATAAACTGTTCGGGCAAGTATAGACTCGCACTGCCATGAATTGAACTGCACAAGCTTAAAATAGAGGAAATAAGTGCATGACTTTGGTTAAATTTAGAACTTTTGTAAAGATAGTTTAATAGTATTAAAATGATTCTTCTTTGTAAAGCAGGTGGTTCTTTTTGAAATAAGGGAATTTTAAGTGTATATGATTGTTTTCCATTTTCTATGACAATGTGGGGAAAACGCTCTATAGCTAAAGCTTTTAAGAAATCATCATCCTGCTGTAAATTTTCGGCAAATAAAATTGCATTTGCTGAAACATTCCTGTTTTCGCGCTTTAATAGGGGCACAATATGATGGCGGAAACGATTACGGGTGTAATCATCCTTTGCATTGCTTGCATCCTCTCGGTACCCGCCTCCACTTCCTTCTAGATATTCCCTTATTTCTTCTTTTGTAACCGATAAAAATGGACGAATGATAGTACCAGCAGAAAAATCTCTTTTTGCATACATCCCCTTCATGCCACTGATGGTCCCGGCCTTAGTTAAAGCCATCAAAATTGATTCCAATTGATCGTCCGCATGGTGGGCGGTTACAAGCTTATTGATGTGGTTTTTTTCCATCAACTCTTCAAAGTATGCATAACGCTCTCTTCGACATAGGGCTTGAGAGTTTCCTCCTTCTGCTTGAAGTAATTGAGGTATGGGAATTGAGGTACTAAAAACAGGGATATTATGTTGGTGACAAAACTGCTCAACAAATTCTCGATCCTTTGCCGATGTCGCTCCTCTTAGCATATGGTCTACATGGGCAACAAATAATCTAATTTCAAAAATATGTTGGAACTTCTTAAAAAAGTATACTAACCCCATGGAGTCAATACCTCCAGAACAAGCAATGAGAAGACGGTCCCCTCTGTTTACCAGTTGTTGTTCAGAAATATAGTTTTGTACAGTTAATTCAAATGACACATCTTCTCACCTCAATTCAAATCCATTATTACTGATTTACCAGTTATGAAATTTCTTTGCTAACAGGACTGAATACAGCCCATTTTGGTACAACATGATTTACCGTAAACATAATCACCGTACAATCATCATCAACCGGATAAACCGTTCCGAATTGTTCCATCACATCATACAAAATGACTTCAATCGGCAAATCATTCTGTATACGTGCCTTTAGTAATTGTACTAAATATTTCTCTTGCTCTTCCCAATCAAATTCACTTGAAAATACACCATCAGATACCATGACCACAAAATCATCGGCAAGTAAATTGACTTTTTCTGTCTCAATTGAAAATACAGGCATGAATCCTACTGGAGCTGCTGCACCATCTACCTTTAATAGTTTCTCCCCGCGCAAAATATAAGTGGACATACTTCCTGCCTTCCATGACCAAAGGGAGCCTTTTTGTAAATCTACTAAAGCAAAATCAATCGTTGCATACATGTCTACTTCTCGATTTAGAGACATAACATAGTGTAGGGTATGCATGGCTGTTTCAGGATTCATATTATAGCTTAAGCATTCTCGCATTAAACGGACTAATCGACGACTTTCCCGCTGCGCTTCTCTACTTTGCCCCATTCCATCAGATAGCATAACCGCAACAAGCCCAGGGTGAATATGGAAAATAGCATGTGTGTCTCCTGATACCCAGGCTGAATTTTTTGCTCTGCTATATATATCATACTCTATTTCATAACGAACTGCTGAACGGAAACGTATTTGTACATGGGCAAATGGATTTTTTTGGTCCGAAATCTTCTCCACTTGAAACGGCTCAGAAAAGACATCGTATAAAATCGGTAAAACGATTCGTTCGCAAAGCATGTATTGGTCTTCATGTGTTCGATTTTTTTGAGCAAAGGAACAAATCACTATCCGCTCCCCAATTGTGTTATTCAAAACATCTATTTGGAAGCATTGCACTTGAGCTCGTTTAAATTGCTGCTCCAGCTCCTCCTCTATAGTTCTAAAAGATAGCGTTTCATCCTTCATATCCTCCATTAATTTGTTTAGATGATTACTTAAGTCTCTCAGCTGAAGTGCAATCATCTTTTTCCCATGATAGAATTGACCATTCATTTTGTCGGTATAGAGCTGATGGTCCAACTCCTCTAACAGCCTTGTTGACTTTACGCACTGTGCTTTAATACGTTTCTCTGCCCTAATTTGTTCGGATTCCTTTATGCCCGCCCTTGCCACAAACCAATCCTCGATAATCGGTTCCATCGTACTTCTTGCACCCCAGCAGCTATCATATCGAAAACAGCTCATACAAGTCGTACATGGTTCGACCTTCCTTGCCTCATCTAGGTTTTCTGTTGATGTAAATCGATCGAAAACTAGTTCTTTCATAAATAAAACAAAATTTTGAAAGGACTCCAGCTTTTCTGTTGTATGTTCTGTCAACCATTGCTGCCGTTGAAGTAAAACTTCATCTCGTTTTGGATGGATTACATCATAAAGGAATGTAAACATACTTTTTGGTAAGGCAAAGAAAACGATTCCCGCAATAGCAATTGACACAAAATACACAGTATCTAGAGGGAGTGTTGCATCGTAAAAGAAAAAGAATGCACTTGGCACCATACTCCCTATCACGATTCCAAAACGCCCAAGCTTACTAAATAGGCCAGCTACGACTCCAGTCATGGCGTATACCGATATCATCCCGGTAAAGGAAAGCTTCGCCACTCCTACCAAAGCACCCACAATCGTGGCAACCATTGCCGCGATAGGAACTCCACCTGTAATGGCTGCAATACAAATTGCCAAATGCAGCAAAAATGGATATAGCCCAAAATAAGAAACGACTACCGATTGAACACCGGTGAGCACCATTGCCAGTATGACAAGCCCCGCCCCTACCCGCTCATAGCTCCAGCCTGCTGCCCAAAAGCGATGCGGCTGTACTAGAAAGAGATTTACAAAAATGGTCATTAAAAACGCCAGGATCATTTCATAATAGATATACAGCTGTACGATTAACGGCGGTATTCCTGCATGTGAAATCGTCTGCCAGACAAATTGCCCGAAAAAGATTGCTAAACCAACAGAGATTCCTATTGGTAATTTTCCATACCTGAATCTAGTAATGAGCTCGTATAATACTAGCTGTAAGCCTAAAATAAAGGCCTGTCCCAGACTTAAAGTAAAAGCACCTATCAATCCTCCTATTACCACTGCCCACTTTTCATTTTCATATCTTTGTTTGACAATTGCCCAAAGAGGTAATAAAAACGGAACGGCCGCTTCAAACATTACTGCCCTTGATAGAAACAACGCCAACAGCAAAAAGAAAATGTGTATTAAGAAACTAGATTTCTTAATAGAGATACTTTTAAAGAAAGATAGCCCCGATGTCTTTTCATTGATCATTTCAATATTTGCCATTTTTACATCTCCTTTTATTAATAGTGTGTAGCGACTATTATATAAAAGAGATTCCGTAAAATTTGTCTAGTAGTGAAATAGTAGAATCAAAATCGTTCGACGTAAAATTCGATAAGACAACAAGAAAAACATTGTGTCGGAAACTTGAAGCAAGAGTAGAGTTTACTTTATTTCAAAGGGTTTGAAGGCTACACTAAGAATGATAAATAATGCAGTAAAATTTCGGAGGCAGTTTTCTATGTTAAATAGCTTTAAGATACTTGCACTTTTATGTTCCACCGGCTCGATTTTAGTCGTTTTAGGGACCATTTTAAAAATCCCTGCCATCGCCCAGCTCATCATGCTGTTTGTAGGCCTAATCCTTTGCGGAATCGGCATTTTCGGTGTAACAAAGCTTTTATTAAGCGAAAAAGGGAGATAAATGGGGACCACATGCTAAAGTAACTCATCATGGAGTTTCTAAAATT
>DAMDNS010000277.1:0-4458 GCA_032083605.1 Ureibacillus sp. | reverse complement strand
TGTAGTCTCAGGCGTCGTGCTATTCCCGCAGGAAGCTCCGCTCTGTAGCGAAAGAAGCAGTCGACAGCTACACTCGACCCTCCACTGCAATCAATTTAAAAAATATCGAATTCTTATTACAATTTTCCACTAATTATCTTAGAATCTCCACTTATGTCCTAGCCTCTATTTTTGATACCTTAACTATCTTAAATAAGCTCATTATCACAAGATGGTTTTTTAAAACCTATTTTCCACGCTGAGAAAGTAGGCTTTTGTTGCCTCGAGGATATGTATGCTTGAATCGCAAAATTTTACACTTTTTTATAGGCTACACGCTTATAACATAATGAGACAATTAGCAAACTTATTAAAGCTGAATCTATTATTCTTACGACAATCACTCCGTAAGCTGAAAAAGAAACATTATTGGCCAGATACCATAAACAAAATATAAGTATAGCCAGAATAGCGATTTGAGACCAATACTTCAACTTTTGTTTTAGACTCGGGTACCTGTAATCATTCCTTCTTTTCTTTGCTGATTGAAAGTACATATATCCTATAATCGCAATGATTCCTACTACTGTGCTACCGTGCTGAAGGAATTTATAAATCGGAATATGAAAATCATAAATAGGAACAGAATAAGTCAGGATGGATACGTTCCTCACCATAAACCCCTCTAAATGTGTAAAAGAATCCCATACTATATGGGTTACCATTCCAAACAACGCAGAGTAAAAGAATACAATTGCCTTTAGCAGTCTAGCTGAACTGGTTTTCGGAAAATCGGGTACCTGAAAAATAGCCGGCAAATGACTAAAAAACGTTTTATGTATGTATGCCTTATAAATCAAATAGACGATGACAACTATAGGCAGATTGAAAAATACAAATCCGCTTAAGGTGTGACCAATCTCACCAGCGGGCATTCCTCTAAGAAAATACTCAAAATCAGGTGCCATACTGCCCAATATCAATGCCAAAAAATCTACATATTTACTTTTCCTCGAAAATGGTAAAACGGCGGCAGGATGGGCAAAAGTCAGTGGCATAGTTTACACTCCTAAAATAAGTCAATTAGATTTCTTTTATTGGAGAAGGAATTGAATTCCAACAATTAACAAGTTATTCAATAATGTAAAGACGCTATTCGATAAGAAAAGGGTCCTTTGTTGAAATGGAATACCAAAACCACATAAATCCGCCCCTTTGGGAAAGTTATTCCAGATGTTTTCATCGGTCATAAACTGGTGTCCTTTTCCGATATCCCTTACGAAATTAAATATAAGATCCCCTTTCCCAGAAATATTTCTAAAAAAGAGGATCTCGCCCTAATCAAGGAATGTCAATTACCATTTCCAATAACGCAAAACTTAAGCTTTTTCCATGGGTATCCATGCTCAGGGACGTAGTGACTCCACCAAGCAATGCATGATGACAAGTAAACTGAAGCGCCGAAATATTTGGAACCTCATAGCGGATAATATGCCCTTCAACTATTTCCTTTAAATGTTCTTTTACCTTTTCTGCAGTTACTTTTTCACATAAAACCTTGTAATCTTCTTCATTATAAGGAATGAGAGATAAAATGAGTGTATTTCCTTTGTCGCCTGCACGACTATGAGCAATCTCATATAATTTTCTTTTCATCTTGCACACTCTCCCGTAAAAAAATAGAGTTATTTATTTTGCTACGTGCTATAAATGTAGAAACAATCCCGACTATCTCATTCGTATATTTACGGACTCCTCCACCTCCTGCAGGACCGTTTGTATATAATGCTTCCACCTCTTCACCAATTTTTGCCGCCTTTTCAGGTGTATCCGTTTTCCCGGCAACTCGAAGCCGGATTTCATAAGGTTCTTCGGAAGCTCCAAAATTCGTTCTATGAACAGATGTACTACCTATATAATCAATTCGTAAATCCGTAAATTCCTCCTTTAACCTCTCCTGCAACACCTCCCCTGCAAGCTTGGCTCTACCTAATGCATTGCAACCAGCGTAAGAAATTTCTCCTTCCCCCAGAAATCCTGCAAGGTATCCGACACTTACTTTAAATTCACCAGGTTTTAATTTTCCTTTACAACCTAAGACAGCAATGCAATTTGGGGAATTTTCTTTTAGTGTAACAGTTGTGAAATCCGCCACAACATCAGGAGTAATATATTCATTTGGGTTTATTACTTCATACAGAAGCTGCTCTTTCACCGTAGAAATAGATATCAATCCTCCTGTACCTTCGACCTTACTGATAATGGCAGAACCATCTGAATGTATGTCTGCGAAAGGGAAACCTAAATGAGCAAAATCTGGGACATCTTTTTTTCCCGGATCAGCAAAATACCCACCACAAACTTGTCCTCCACATTCTAACAAATGTCCTACTACTGTTCCTTGTGCAATTCGATCTACATCATCCAATGACCATCCAAAATGATGTACCATTGGAGCCACGAATAATGACGGATCTGCAACACGACCGGTAATGATGATATCAGCATCCGATTCTAAAGCTGGTAAAATCGCTTCCACGCCAATGTATGCATTAGCTGAGATTAAATCTCCATAAGAAGCTAATGGCAGATTACCTTCTAAGCTTCTCCCATCAAGCTGTATATGTTCTAGAACATCATCTCCTGTTACTGCAGCTACTTTTAAGGAAATCCCTAGTCTCTCAGCAATCTCTACCACTTTTTCTGCTGCTGCTACTGGATTTGCGGCGCCCATATTTGAAATAATGCGTACTTTATTTTTACTGATGACTGGTAAAAGTAGTTCCATTCGCTTTTCTAAAGAAGGATCATAGCCTAATAGAGGATTATTTAATTTCCTTTTTTGAGCTAGAGCAATCGTACGTTCTGCAAGACATTCCAATACCAGGTAATCTAATTCCCCTTTTTCTGCTAAAAGCACAGCCGCTTCTAATCGGTCTCCAGAAAAACCCGCTCCCGAACCAATTCTAATCATTTTCAACACCTCACATTGTTATAGATATAGCTCCAGTTATTAATGCCATAATTGTCATGACAATCGTCGTACCAAATGCCCACTTAAAAATAAACTTTTGATGCTCCCCTAAATTTACTCCGGTCATTCCAACAAGGATAAATGTTGAAGCTGTTAGTGGACTTAACGGGAATCCAGTTGTCATCTGTCCTAGAATTGCCGCGCGTCCGATTTCAATTGGATCCATTCCAAAATTGACAGCTGTTTCAGTAATAATCGGAAGAACTCCAAAGTAATATGCGTCTGGTGTAAATACAAAGCTAAGTGGCATACTTGTAATCGCTACCAATAATGGCAGCAATCCTGTGATTTGATCAGGAATGACTGAAACCAAAGAAATTGCCATTTCATCGATCATCTTAGTCCCGGTTAGTATTCCTGTAAAAATCCCTGCTGCAAAAATCATTGAAGAAACTAATACAACGTTGCTTCCATGACTAGATAACACCTTTTGCTGCTCTTCAAAATTTGGATAGTTAACCAGCAATGCAATAACAAAAGCTACAATAAATAAGATTGGCATCGGCAGCCACGCCATTACCAACGCAACTAGCAGCAGAACTGTCAATAACAGATTAAACCAAAAAAGATTTGGTCTTTTTCCTTCAACAGTGGACGAAGAGGTCTCCATTAAAACCTCATTATTTACTACTAAATTTACAACACCTAATCTTTCACGCTCTTTTTTACCAAGCCAAAACGCTGAAAATAATACCCATACTATCCCAACGAACATGGCGGGTAAAATAGGAGTAAATAATTGAGTTGAATCGGTTTCTAGTACACTCATAGCTCTGGCAGTTGGACCACCCCATGGTGCAATATTCATGACACCTGCACCTAATGCAACTACTCCCGACAAAACGAGAGGATTCATGCCAAGTCGTTTGTAGATCGGCAAGAATGCAGAAATTGTTATCATAAATGTAGAAGCACCATCTCCGTCCAATGCAACAAGCATCGTGACTATCGTCGTTCCTATTACAATTTTAAGCGGATCACCTTTAACGATTCGAATAATTCTTGTAATAATGGGATCAAATAATCCTGCATCCATCATTAGCCCAAAATATAATACTGCAAAACCAACCATAATCCCCGTTGGTGCTACCTTTTGTACCCCTTCTAACATCATGGGGCCAAGCTCAGTTCCAAATCCGCTGAAAAGTCCAAAAACCAATGGTACAAGAACCAGTGCAACAATTACCGAAAGTCGCCTTGTCATAATTAATATCAGGAAAGTCCCTATTGTTAAAAATCCTAATAATGCGATCATCCAATCCCCCGCTCCCTTTGATATCTGTCTATTTCTTTAGTAAAATCAAAAAATCTTCTTCTAATTACACCCTCCCTTACTACAAAACTTTCACCTTCACAATTATAATTAAGCAATATTCATGCCAACTTTTTAAATCTATGCAAATAATAGAAATTTTCTATCTTATAAAAGGAAAAAACGTCAGTAT